>NZ_JBJDRI010000050.1:0-24096 GCF_044987425.1 Microbacterium sp. ZW T5_56
TCCCATCCCCGCGCCCGTCGATGACGCAGCCCTCGTGACCGCTGAGCGTCACCACTGACCGGAAGGATCCCCATGTCGCATCCCCTCCCCGACCTCACGGTCGGCCTCATCGGCGCCGGCGGCATCTCCGCCGTCCACGCCGACGCCTGGCGCGCGCTCGGTGCGCGTGTGCTCGTCCACTCCGTCGTCGGCGCGCAGGAGCTCGCCGACGCGTACGGTTTCACGGCCGTCGCCACGCTGGATGAGGTGCTCGCCGAGGCCGACATCGTCGACATCGTCACGCCGTCCGGCACCCACCGCGAGATCGCGCTGCGCGCCATCGACGCGGGTCTGCACGTGATCTGTGAGAAGCCACTCGCCGCCACCGCCGAAGATGCGCGTGAGGTCGCGGACGCCGCCGAACGCGCCGGAGTTCGACTGTTCCCCGCACACGTTGTGCGCTACTTCGCGGAGTACCACGCGCTGCGCGAGCAGGTGCGGGCGGGGCACATCGGACGGGTGGCGACGCAGCGCTTCACCCGCATGGGTCAGGCGCCGTCGACGCGCTGGTTCTTCGACGAGGCGAAAGGGGGTGGGGTCGTGCGCGACCTCATGATCCATGACCTCGACCAGGCCGTGTGGCTCGCGGGAGACGTCACCGAGGTCTACGCGGTGCAGCACCCCGCGAGCGTGGACGGCCAGGTGCCGGTACCGGTGACCGCCCACGTCACGCTCACGCACGCGAACGGCGTCCTCTCGCACTTGCAGGCCACCTGGCTGAGCCCGGGCATGCCGTTCCGCACCTCGATCGAGGTGGCCGGCGATGAGGGTCGGCTGAGCTTCGCGAGCCGCGACGACGCCACCCTCGTGGCGGACGTCGCGGTGGCCGACGATGCCGGGTACATGCCGCCGATGTCGGCACAGGAGAGCCCCTACTACACCGAGATCGCCGCGTTCGTGGCGGCGATCCGATCGGGCGAGGACGCGCGCGTCTCCCCCGCCGACGGCATCGCCGCCGTCGCCCTGGCTGAGGCCGCGATGGCCTCGATCCACTCTGGTCAGCCCGTCACCCTCACGGAGGTCTCCGCATGACGCGTCGCCTGAAGGTCGCCGTTCTCTCGTTCGCTCACACGCACGCTCTGAGCTACGTGCACGCGCTGCTGCAGGACCCCGACATCGAGCTGATCGCCACGGATCCCGACGGTGCCGCGGCACCCGACGATGCTCCGCGCGGTGCGGAGCTCGCGGCACAGCTGGGCGTGACGTACGTCGACAGCTACGACGAGGCTTTCTCCTGGGGTCCCGATGCCGTCGTCGTGGCGTCGGAGAACGCCCGCCACCGAGACCTGGTGCTGCGCGCCGCGGAGGCCGACGCCCACGTGCTGTGCGAGAAGCCGCTGGCCACCACGGTGGCCGACGCCGAGGCGATGCGCGGCGCTTGTGCTGCCGCCGGTGTGCTGCTGATGGTCGCCTACCCGGTGCGCTTCGCTCCCGAGTTCCGCGATGCGCTGGCGCAGATCCGCAGCGGTCGTCTCGGACGCGTGCTCAGCATCACGGGGGTCAACAACGGCAAGCTGCCGCAGGATCGCGCCTGGTTCACCGATCCGGAGCTCGCCGGCGGCGGCGCGCTCGTGGACCACGTGGTGCACTGCGCCGACCTCATCGACGAGCTGCTGGGCGAACGCGCCGCCACCGTGCGCGCGGTCTCGAACCGCATCCTGCACGCCGATCGTGAGCTGGCGGTCGAGACGGGCGGAATCGTCACGGTGCAGTACCCGAGCGGTGTGATCGCGAGCATCGACTGCTCGTGGAGCTGGCCGATGAGCTCGCCCACGTGGGGCGGCCTGACGCTGCAGATCGTGCTGGAGCTCGGCACGCTGACCGTGAGTCCCTTCCGCCGCGGTGTCGCCGGCCATGACGCCGCCGGCGAGACGTGGACTCCGGTGGGTGCCGACCTCGATGCGCTGATGCTGGCGGAGTTCCTCGACGCCGTGCGCACGGATCGGACGCCCCAGCCAGACGCCGCCGTCGGCATCCGCACGCTGGAGATCGTGTCCGCCGCACGCACGTCCGCCGCCTCCTCCGGCACCCCCGTCCAACTCGCGTAACAAAAGTCCGCGAGACTTCCCTCTGTGGGCGACAATCCACGCGTTGCGGTGATTCTCACCCACAGACGGAAGTCTCGCGGGTCATGGGGTGGGTTGAAGCCCGTCGGCGAAGGGTGTCAGATCACGTCGGGGGAGTCGGGGGCGGAGGTCTCGCGGCGGGTGGTCTGCGAACCCGAGGCGGGGTCGACGGTCGTGTTCGACACGGAGCGGGTGCTACGGCGACGCAGCAGCAACGCGATGCCGATGATCGTGATCACCACTCCCGCGCCCATCAGCAGATAGCCGACCAGATCCAGGTCGATCCAGTCGACCTCGATGTTCAGCGCGAACGCCAGCACGGCGCCGACGACGAACAGGAAGATGCCGAAACCGATACTCATGTGAGCCTCCTCATCCGGGCCCGGGCGGACCCTCGTGCGGTCGACTCGTCACGCTAGCCCGAGCACCCCCGCGCGCCACCCCCCTTGCGCGGCCACCCTCGTTCTGGCATGTTCAGGCGTGGTTCAGGAGCGGGCGGCGGACTTCGCCGCCTGCTTCTGCTGCTTGTGCAGCACCTTCTCGTCGATCGGCGCCTCGCCCGAAGCGCGGAGGGTGGCGTAGTACGCACGGGCCTCGTCCTGACGGACCTGCTCGATGCCGCTGGCGATCGGAGCGCGCAGGTGCTCGGGTTCGTAAGCGAACGCGCCGATCAGATCCAGCGCGTGGGGACGCAGCCGCGCGCAGAGCCGATCGATGTAGCGCGAGACAGACGCTGCGCGCTGCGTCGACAGACGCCCGTTGATGATGTACCACGCCAGGTGCTTCTCGATGAGACCCAGTCCGAACAGGTCGCGCACCCAGGTGAGCACCTCACGGGTGCCGTCGTCGGGTGCCGTGGCCAGCGCGTCGGTGAACGCCTCCCACTGCAGCAGCTCACCGTGGGCGCGTGCCGCCTCCATGAGCTCGGTCTGGTTCTCGCTGAACAGCGCGAAGCTCTCCTCGGCGCTCAGCTTCTTGCCGCCACGCATGCGCATCGCGATGTCGGCCACCATCTGCTGCACGCGCTCCTGCAGCAGCTCGTGCTGGTCGTCGCCGCGGAGGCCCAGCTCCACCGAGCGCGCCGTGGAACCGAAGTCGGCGACCGCCTGGCCGAGACGACGAAGACCCGCACCGTGGAACACCTTGCCCGCGGTCTGCCCGACCGCGAACGCCGCCAGCTGCTTCGGGTCTTTGCCCGCCACCTGCTGTCCGTACTCGGTCAGCAGTCGCTTGCCCACCAGCTGCAGCAGGATGTTGTTGTCACCCTCGAACGTGGCGTAGATGTCGAGGTCGGCGCGGAGGCCGGTGAAGCGGTTCTCGAACATGAAACCGGATCCACCGCAGGCCTCGCGGCACTCCTGCAGCGTGTCCAGCGCATGCCAGGTCGACAGCGGCTTGAGCGCAGCGGCGAGTGTCTCCAGGTCCTGCCGGTCATCGTCGCTGGCGGCGCGACCGCTGAAGACGCCATCGAACTTCTTCAGGAACTCGTCGTGCGCGAAGATCTGCGCGTAGGTGGTGGCCAGGCGCGGCAGCAGTCGGCGCTGGTGCTTGCCGTAGTCCAGCAGCACGGTCTCGTCGGTGCCCGATCCCTGATCGAACTGGCGACGCTGCGTGGCGTAGGTGATCGCGATGGTGAGGCCCACCGCGGACGCCCAGGATGCCGCGCCGTCCAGCGATACACGCCCCTGCACCAGCGTGCCCAGCATGGTGAAGAAGCGTCGTCCGGGGCTGGCGATCGGGCTGGAGTAGGTGCCGTCGGCCGCCACATCGCCGTACTTGTTCAGCAGATTGGTGCGCGGCACGCGCACGTGGTCGAACGCGAGGCGACCATTGTCGATGCCGTTGAGGCCACCCTTGAGGCCGTCGTCCTCACTGGAGACGCCCGGCAGCAGCTGGCCGTTCTCGTCGCGGATCGGCACGTAGAAGCAGTGCACGCCGTGATTGACGCCGTTGGTGATCAGCTGCGCGAACACCGTGGCGGCGATGCCGTCCTTCGCGGCGTTGCCGAGGTAGTCCTTCCACGCCGCACGGAACGGCGTGTTGATGACGAACTCCTCCGTCTCCGGGTCGTACGTGGCCGTGGTGCCGATCGAGGCGACGTCGGAGCCGTGCCCGATCTCGGTCATCGCGAAGGCACCGGGGATGGACATGTCCATGGCGCCGGGAAGCCAGGCGCTGTGGTGCTCATCCGTGCCGAGATGCAGGATCGCCGCACCGAACAGGCCCCACTGCACGCCCGACTTGATCTGCAGGCTGGGGTCGGCGAGCACGAGCTCCTCGAAGCCCGCGATGTTGCCGCCGTGGTCGTCGCCGCCGCCGAGCCGTTTGGGGAACGCGCGGTGCACGGCCTTGTTGTCGACCAGCACGTGCAGCTGCGCGAGAACGCGCTCTCGGTGCGCGGCCATGCCCAGGCTGTCATCGCGCCAGAGCGCCGGGTCCTTGACCAGCTCGCGCGCCTGGCGTCGAACGTCCGCCCAGGTGCCCATGAGCATGTCGGTCACGCGGTCCACGTCGATACGGGGCTCGCCCGCTGCGGGGGAATTTGCGGCGTGTACGTACACGTCGGGATCAGTCATCGATACTCCTCGTGTGAGTCCTCGGTCCGCACGGCGGACCTCACCAACACGCTAGGCCGAGGTCTGCCGACCTCCAAGCATGTTGGACTGAGTGTACAACTTCGTGACACTCAGTCTCACGTCGCGTTTGTGGGGTCCACACATCCACAGCCCCGAAAACCGAGATCGCGCCGACCACTAGACTGTCGGCTAGTCCGCCGCGACCCCACTCATGATGACGCCACCCACCGCCCGTCTTCCTGCGCCGCAACGACGCGCTCTGATCGTCGACGCGGCCACTGACGTATTCGTGAGCGTGGGATACCGCGCCGCATCCCTCCGCGATATCGCGGCTCGCGCGGGCATCAGTCACACCGCTCTGCGACGACACTTCGCGTCGAAGGACGAGATCCTCCTCGCCATTCACGAGCAGTATGAGGCCGACACTCTGGCTGCGCTCGCCGACCGGGGCGAGATGACGGTCGACGAGTGGATGGTGGCTCTCGCGGTTGAGGCGAGCAGAGACGCCGATCGCCTCCGGGTGTTCACGGCCCTCGTCGGCGAGGGCACATCTCCCAGCCACCCCGCCCATGATGCCGCCCGGCGCTCCTACGAGATGCGACTCGGGGCGGTCGCCGCCGGATTGCACCGCGGCGTGGGCGAGGGTGTGGTCGCGGCCGATCGCGCCACCACATCGCAGGCCGTCCGCCTCCTCGCCCTGTGGAACGGAGCTCAGCTCCTGCAGCAGTACCTGCCGGAGATCGTCCACACTCCCCAGCTCATTCGGGCCGAGAGCATCCGCACGCGCCGCCCTGCGCCTCCCCGTCAGGAATCCGACGTCACGAGCGCGTCGACATCGGCCGGCGCCCTGTCGTCAGGCACCTCTCGCCGGGGTGGCATCATCGATGCGGCCACGTCTCTGCTGTTGACGCACGGCTACAGCGACACCAGCATGCAGGCATTTGCGGCCGCCGCCGGCATCGCCAAGGGCACCCTGTTCCACCACTACGCCACGAAGGACGAGCTCGTCCGCGCCGTCCTCCGCCACAGCGCCGAGATGACCGATGCCCTCACCGATGGGACCCGTCAGATCCAGGGTGCCGATCGGCTGCGACATCTCCCCGCCCAATGGCGGGCCGTGTGCACCGAAGCGGCCGATTTCGTGAGCCTGCACGTCGTGCTGAGTGCGGAGGCTTCCAGCGTCGGACACCCGCTGCACGCGGACTTCCACGATCACTTCGCCGAACTGGTCTCCGAATGCACGGCCGCTTTCCGCGATGCGGGGCTCAATCAGCAGATGCGCGAGACGGGCGACCCCCGCGCCGAGGCGGTGCGCCTGGTGTCACTCTGGGAGGGCCTGCTGATCGTCTCGCGCTTCGACGCGTCGATCGACGTGGCGAGCGAGGTCGCAGCGCACCTGGACGAACTGCTCGTGATTCCCGCGCAGGGCCGAGAGACGAATCAGGCGTCGGATCTGAGTCCGAACGCCTGATTCGTCGGCCACCCGAATGGGCTCGACCTGGCGGTGCGATGCCACATCGCGGCAGAAGCATGGCAGCGGAGCCCCCCGACTCGTTCGGCGCCATTATCGTCGACCCCACCCATGACGGGAGGGGCAGTCTCGATCTTCTGTTGTGCGATGCCGCTTCCTACTCTCCCCCGAGAGCCGACCGCTTGGAAACATAATATCGACCGCTTGGCAACCTGCCAAGAGGGAAACGCCGCCGGGCCAGGATCTCCTTCACGCGTCCGCGATGACCGCCAGCACTGCCTCGCCGTACGCGTCGCGCTTCTTCGCACCGATTCCGGTGATGCCGTCGAGGTCTGCCAGCGACGCCGGGCGATGCTCCGCCAGCGCGCGCAGCGTCGCGTCGCCGAACACGATGTACGCCGGAACCCCCTGCTCCCGGGCCTGCGCCCCACGCCACGCGCGCAGCGCCTCGAACAGCTCGCGAGCGTCGTCGGGAAGCTCGTCGGCGGCCGACGCCTTCTTGGCACGACCCGCGCTGGATGTGCGTCCGAGCACATCGCGACGTAGCAGCACCGCGCGCTCGCCACGCATCACCTCGGCACTGCCCTCGCCCAGCGCGAGGGTCCCGTACTCGCCCTGCGCCACCACAAGCCCCTGCGCCAGGAGCTGACGAACCACCGACCGCCAATCCGCCTCCGACAGATCGGCACCGATGCCGTAGGTGGCGAGTTCGTGATGACGATACTGACGAATGCGATCGGTGGATGAGCCGCGCAGGATGTCGATGAGCTGACCGGCGCCGAACGCCTGGTTGCGCTCGCGCTTGAGCCGCACGATGGTCGACATCAGCTTCTGCGCGGCCACGGTCCCCTCGAACGTGTCTGGCGGCGTGAGGCACGTGTCGCAGTTGCCGCAGGGCTCGGAGTCCTGCCCGAAGTAGGCCAGCAGGTTCTGGCGGCGACACTGCACGGTCTCGCACAGCGCGAGCATCGCGTCCAGGTGCTGCTGCTGACGAATCTTGTGCGCGCGATCGCCCTCGCCCTGGTCGATGAGGCGCCGCTGCTGCACCACATCACCCAGCCCGTAGGCCATCCACACCAGGGAATCGTCGCCGTCGCGGCCGGCCCGACCTGTCTCCTGGTAGTACCCCTCCACCGACTTCGGGAGGTCGATGTGGGCGACGAAGCGCACGTCGGGCTTGTCGATGCCCATGCCGAACGCGATGGTGGCCACCACGACGACCCCGTCTTCGCGGAGGAATCGAGACTGGTTGGCAGCGCGCACCTCGGCGGGCAGACCTGCGTGGTACGGCACTGCGTCGATCCCCTGCTTGCGCAGGTGCTCAGCGGTCTGCTCCACCGCCTTGCGGCTGAGGGCGTAGACGATGCCGGCGGATCCTTCGGGCTGTGAGCGGATGAACTGCACCAGCTGACGCCGCGCATCGATCTTCGCCTCGATGCGGTACTGGATGTTGGGGCGGTCAAAGCTCGCCACGAAGTGCTCGGCGCGTGGCAGCCGCAGTCGCTCGGTGATCTCGCGATGCGTGGCCCGCGTGGCCGTGGCGGTGAGCGCCATCCGCGGAACACCGGGGAACACGTCAGCGAGGTCTTCCAGCGCCAGGTAGTCCGGACGGAAGTCGTGGCCCCACTGCGCGACGCAGTGCGCCTCGTCGATGGCGATCACGCTCAGCGCACCGCGCTGCAGGAACGCGCGGGTGGCGTGGCCCGACAGCCGCTCCGGGGCGACGTAGAGCAGGTCCAGTTCACCGGCGAGATAGGCGCGCTCGACCGACTGACGCTCCTGCGGAGACTGGGTGGAGTTCAGGAACGCTGCCTGCACGCCGTTGGAGCGCAGCGCGTCCACCTGATCGTGCATGAGGGCGATCAGGGGCGAGACCACGAGCCCGGTCCCCTCGCGTACCAGCGCCGGGATCTGATACGTCAGCGACTTGCCGCCACCGGTGGGCATCAGCACGATCGCGTCGCCGCCGTCGATCACATGCTGGACGATGGCGCCCTGATCACCGCGGAACGCGTCGTAGCCATACACGGTGTGCAGCGCCTCGAGGGCAGACGCGTACTGGGACGGACGCGATTTCGACGCAGCGACGGGAGGCGGCGCGTATCCCGTGGGAGCCGGCGGACCGCCGAGGAAGTCAAGATCGACGGGCGGCTCGTCGTACGGATCGTACGGCGGCTCCTCGTCGTACGGAATGTCGTCGTAGGGGTCGTACGGGGGCTGGTCGGCGTCCGCACCGGAACGGGAGGCGGGATGGGAGAAGGCCGAGGAGCTCACCCCCGCGAGTCTACCGACGCCCTCCGACAGCGAGTCCGGAGAACTCCGGTCGGGGATGAACTTCCGCCGTGCATCGGCTGGGGAGGATCAGAGCCACTTGCGGGCGATCGTGCGAATCGTGTTGGCGTTGCGATTGGTGGCAGGCTCCAGCAGCTTCGCCGCGCGCAGCGGATCCACTTGTCCCGGTGTGTAAC
Source organism: Microbacterium sp. ZW T5_56 (assembly GCF_044987425.1). Lineage (NCBI taxonomy): Bacteria > Bacillati > Actinomycetota > Actinomycetes > Micrococcales > Microbacteriaceae > Microbacterium > Microbacterium sp. ZW T5_56. Next base: position 8,621 of record NZ_JBJDRI010000050.1, read on the forward strand.
CCTCGCCCAACAGAGCATGGATGGAACGACCGCGCACCACCATGCGGTTGCGCTCATCCGAGAGCGCTTCCACCCGCAGCGCCGTGTCCGCGTCGAGCGGCTCGCCGCGCAGGTAGACGTAGTGGCGGTGCAGCGTCGGCTCGTCCAGCTCCTCGACCGCGGACGCCACCTCCCGGTATTCGTCGGCGGTGAACAGCATCACCGGCACCGCGAATCCCCGATCGTCCTCGAAGGCACGCTCCAGCGCCGCCCTCACGCCCGCAGGGTCATCGTCGGCACGCAGGAACACGTTCCCCGTGTTGATGTGCGTCGCGACATCCGTGTAACCGAGTTCGCCGACGACGCGACGGATATCGGCCGCGGAGAACGTCCGCCCACCCACATTCACGGCCCGCGGGAACGCGATCATGTCGGTCATGGACCGATCCTGCCATCCGCCTCCGACAACGTCCGCCCACCCACATTCACGGCCCGCAGGAACGCGATCATGTCAGAGAGCTCCGGCTGTCACCACCGGGATGACGATGTTCTCCAGGGTGATCTCGTACCCCAATCCGTCGTACAGCGCCCGGGCGCCCACGTTGTGCCCGAACACGTTGAGGGCGAGATGAGCCGCGCCCCTGTCGCGTGCCACATCCTCCGACGCCCGCATGATCGAGGACCCGTAGCCCTGCCTGCGGTGCTCCGGCGACACGATGATGTCGTAGATGAAGGCCTGTCCCCCGCGATCGGCGATCCACACCATGCCCACGCGCACGTCGCCGTCGCGCGCCGTGAGCAGCTGTTGCCCCTCGGTCAGGCGCCCCGCCGGAAGCAGCTGGGCGAACGACTCGCGAGCCACTTCGAGTGCGGCAGGGAGATCCTCCGCCCCCGCATCCGCCCGCTCCCGCGCATATTCGGCCACGGCATCGGCGACCCACTCGTCATACTCGGCATCCGTGAACGGCGACAGCGTGACGCGCCCGTCGGCGCGCGAGGGGCCGTCCAGCGCGATCCGCATGTTCGTCGCCACGATCGACTCGTCGTCGGCGCGCAGCGCCTGGGTGATCGGATCTCCCGTGAGGCGGTTCACTCGGATGCGCGTGGCGCCTGCGCGCCGGGCCCAGGCGCGCAGTCCATCGAGACCACCGACCGCGTGCGCGGGATCCTCCACCGTGGTCGCGACGAGTTCGCAGGTGTCGCCGGACTGCGCGATGACCACCTCGCCGAGCTCCCCGGCCACGTCTCCCAGCAGAACTCCATCACCGCTCGCGCTGAACAATCGGGTGATGAGCTGACGCTGCTGCTCGGCGAATTCGGCTTCGTCGGCGATCACCCCGGCGTGCGCATAGGCAGCCGCTCGTCGATCGGCCAGTTCCGCGATGGCCGCAGGGGACGGGGAAGGAAGCCGGACGAGCGTGTACATGGCCTCACATTACGCGCGCCCGGCGGAGTCGCGCCCGTTACGATCGCGATGTGAATGTGCGCGCGACGGGGGACAGAACACGACCGATCGTGGCGGGCATCGTCACGGCTCTCGTCGGCTTCACGTCGTCCTTCGCCGTGGTGCTCACCGGCCTGCATGCGGTCGGAGCTTCGGATACCCAGGCGGCCAGCGGATTGCTCGCGCTGAGCATCACGATGGGGCTCGCCTGCATCCTGCTCAGTCTGCGCACGCGGATGCCGATGACCTCCGCGTGGTCCACGCCCGGTGCCGCGCTGCTCGCCGGAGCGAGTGCGGTGGATGGTGGCTGGCCCGCGGCGATCGGCGCGTTCATCGTCACGGGGCTGCTCATCGTGGTGACCGGGATCTGGCCCTTCCTCGGCTCCCTCGTCACAAGGATTCCGACCCCCTTGGCGCAGGCGATGCTCGCCGGGGTGCTGCTCCCCCTCTGCGTTGCCCCGGTCACCGGGGCCGTCACGAATCCCTGGGGTGTGCTGCCCGTCATCGTGGTGTGGTTGCTCGGGTTGCGGTTCCTCCCCCGCTGGGCGGTCCCACTCGCCTTCGGCACGGCTGCGGTGGTCGTGGTGATCGGCATCGTGCAGACGGGGTCCGCCGTAGACCCCGCGACGCTGCTGCCGCGCTTCGAGTTCGTCACCCCCGCATTCACCGTGGGCGGGGTCATCGGGATCGCGCTGCCGCTGTTCATCGTGACGATGGCTTCGCAGAACATCCCCGGTGTGGCGATCATGCGCTCGTACGGGTACGAGGTGCCCTGGCGGTCCGCGATGATCACTACCGGCATCGGCACCATCATCGGCGCACCGGCGGGCGGACATGCCATCAACCTCGCGGCCATCAGTGCGGCGCTGGCGGCGAGCGAGGAAGCCGGGGAGAACGCGTCACGCCGGTGGATCGCGGGCGTCACCACGGGCGTCGGATACCTGGTGCTGGGAGCCGCCTCCGCTGTCTTCGCTGCTCTGGTGGTGCTTGCCCCCGCGGGCGTGATCGCCGCCGTCGCCGGGCTCGCCCTGGTGGCGTCGTTCGCCTCCGCCGTTCATCAGGCGATCCTCGAACCGGAGTTGCGCATCCCCGCCGCGGTGACGTTCATCGTGGCAGCATCGGGCATCGCCCCCTTCGGCATCGCGGCGGCGTTCTGGGCTCTGCTGGTTGGCCTTGTTCTGCATCTCATCTTGCGACGGCGCTGACCCACAGCGGCGCGATTACCAGGAGCACGACGTCGGGCATGCTCCCCGGTGGGCGCGCCCCGGGCATTCGCCGCGTGGGCTCGAAGATAGAAATCGCCGCTCTGAGCGCCCGGGGAGCTGCGCTTTTCATCTCCCAGACCGTCAGCAGCACCCGAGCGGCGTCGGGAACATTCCCGGCATGGCGCGAGTTGACTCCCGAAACGACGGGAGAATCATGACCGAGCAGATCGAGATCACGCGCGCCGATGACCGCCAGCGGTACGAGATCCACGTGGACGGTGCGCTCGCAGGCTGGGCGGAATTTCGCGACACCCCCACCGGCAAGGTGCTCTTCCCCGCCACCGAGATCGACCCGGCCTACGGTGGCCGGGGCCTCGGATCACGGCTGATCGACGCGGCCGTTCGCGATGTGGCCGACCAGGGCCGCATCGCCGTGCCGCGCTGCCCGTTCGTGGTGGCGTACTTGCGCAAGCACGAGATCCCGGGACTCGTCGTCGAGTTCCCGACGGCGGAGCAGGCCGCCGCCCACGCGGCCGAACACGCCGCGAAGCAGTCCGGTGGCGCGGATTCGCCTTCGGTGCAAGGCTGACACCATCTGCCGGAAGGAAGCACATGTCGGACATCACGGACGAGATCACCGTCACCCGCAACGAGGGCGAGGGTCGCTACGAGATTCGCGTGGGCGATGACCTCGCGGGATTCACGGAGTTCGTCACCACGCGCGACGGCAAACTGGTCTTCCCGCACACGCTGATCGATCCCGCTTTCGAGGGTCGCGGACTCGCCACCCGCCTCGTCGCCGCAGCGATGACCGATGTGGCCGCGCAGGGCGGCACGGTCGTTCCGCTGTGCCCGGTGGTGGCGCACTATCTGCGCAAGTACGAGGTGCCCGGCCTCACGGTCGAATTCCGCGGCGACGCCTCATGAGCCGACTGGATGCCGCACCGGAGGAGGCAGAGACACCGGTGTCGTGTGACGGCCCGCGCGCCGATCTGTACGACGCTCGTGAGGTTCCGCTCGGCGGCCTGCGCGCCATGGAGGTGCGGCGAGCGCTGCCCCAGCGCCCGCTGCCCACGGTCGGTGCCTGGTGCTTCCTGGACCGCTTCGGCCCGCAGTCGGCGGTGATGCGAGTCGAGCCGCATCCGCACATCGGACTGCAGACGGTCACCTGGCCGTACTCCGGCGAGATCCGCCATCGCGACGTGCTCGGCAGCGACGTCGTGATCACGCGGGGCTCTCTCAACCTCATGACCAGCGGGCGCGGCATCGCGCACTCCGAGTACTCGGTGGGCGAGGACGCCATGGTGCTCGACGCACTGCAGCTGTGGGTGGCGCTTCCGGATTCGCGTCGCCACGGCGAGCCCGCGTTCGAGAAGCACGACGATCTGCCGCAGGTGCATCTGGCAGCCGACGATCACGGCACGGGCGATGAGTCCACCGCGGTCGTCACCGTCGTGCTCGGCACGTTCGCCGGGGTGGACTCACCCGCGAGCGTCTACACCCCCATCGTGGGTGCGGAGGTTCGCCTCCCCGCCGGACGACGCGTGCGACTGCCGCTGGAGACAGCGTGGGAGTACGCGATCATCCCCGTCACCGGCGAGGTGATCGTCGAGGCGGGCCCGACCACGGTTGCCGCGCCGGATCAGCTGCTGTACCTCGGGATCGGTCGCGACGGGATCGACGTGGCGGCAGAGCAGGACACCACGCTGTTCCTCATCGGCGGCGAGCCGTTCGAGGCGGAGCTCGTCATGTGGTGGAACTTCGTGGGGCGCACGCACGAAGAGATCGCGCAGGCGCAGGCGGACTGGGCGAACGAGGACCCGCGTTTCGGCGGACGGATCGCCGGCCACGGCGCGGAGCGTGTGCCGGCCCCGCCGATGCCGAACGTGCGCCTCACACCGCGCAAGCGGCGCCCGTGATTTTCTCCGGTCGGGGCCAGGTGAGGGTGCACTAACCTGGATCAGTGAGCCCGAAACAGCGCATCTCCACGCGCGTCCTGCTGATCTGTGCCGCTATCGGCGTGGTGACCGGACTCGTCTCTGCGCTGGCCGGAGCGTTGAGCGGGCCGACGATCATCGTGGCCCCCGTGCTGTACGGAATCGTCCTCACCGCGCACGCCCTTCCGGGAGTGCTGGCACAGGCTGTGCTGCGCGAGCGCTGGGTGGCGCTGATCACCCATCTGCTCGCGGCGCTCGTCGCCTCGGCCACCCAGCCGGCGTTCATCGGCAGCTACCTCGCCGCGGTCGTCATCATGGGTGGCGTGCAGGAGGGGTGGGCGGCCATCGGCCGTTACCGCCGCTGGAGCGCGGGCTGGCTGTGCTCCGGGGGAGCGATTCTCGGTGTGATCCTCGGACTCACCGCCGGTCTCATCATCGGCATGAAGCACCTGCCCTGGTGGGGGACGATCCTCTCCGTGGCGCTCACCATCATCGGCGGCGTCGTGTGGTCGCTGGTGGCCGTCGCCGTCGGACGCGCGCTGGGCCGCGCCGGACTCACGAGGACGCACCGTGGCTGACGCCCTGATCCGGCGCGCCTTCACCCCGGATGCGGATGACCTCACGCGCATCGAGGAGGCGGCGGACGCTCTGCTCGTCGAGTTGCTGGCGCCGCCGTCCTGGCCCGAGGTCGAGCCGGGCGACGTCCGACTCGCGCTGCCCGGGTTCGCCCTGATCGCCGAGATCGACGGCGAGCCGGTCGGCTTCGCGCACGTGATGGAGATCGACGACCACGCCCACCTCGAGCAGCTGTCCGTGCTGCCGGCACACGCCGGCGCGGGCATCGGACGCGCACTGCTGACGGCGGCGATCGACGACGCTCGCGCGCGCGGTCACGCCCTGATGACGCTGCGGACGTTCGCTGAGGTGCCGTTCAATGCGCCGTTCTACGCGTCCGCCGGATTCGTGGTGGCGGAGCCCGACACGGATTTCCTTCGCGAGCTCATCGACATCGAGACGTCGCTCGGTCTCACCGACATCGGCCCGCGGGTGCAGATGTCACTCGCGCTCTGAACCTCTGGTGTTGCGGGATCTGTCAACCTGGCAACGCTCAGCGCGGGGCGATAGCGTTGTGAGGTAAGCCTTACCCATCCCGGACTGGATACCGTGCCCCTCGACGCCGCCGATCCCCCGCTGCTGCGGGTACGCGATCTGTCGATCCTGCACGACGGCAACGCCGCCCCGGCGCCGAACGGGGTCTCCTTCGATATCCGCACGGGCGAGGTCGTGCTGCTGCTCGGGCCGTCCGGGTCGGGGAAGTCCACACTGGCGCTCGCGCTGAACGGACTCATTCCGCACGACATCCCCGCCGAGGTGACAGGGTCAGTGACGGTGCAGGGGCGGGACGCCGCGGCCGTCACTCCAGCCGAGCTCTCCTCCCACATCTCGATGGTGTTCCAGGATCCCGACGCGCAGCTCGTCACCGGCACGGTGCTGGACGAGGTGGCGTTCGGTCCCGAGAATCTCCTGGTCCCGGTCGATGAGGTTCTGGCGCGAGCCGAGCGCGCGCTGCGTCGAGTGCACCTGTGGCATCGCCGTCAGGACAATCCCGACACGCTCTCCGGTGGAGGGCGCCAGCGTCTCGCGATCGCGTGTGCGCTGGCCATGGGCTCACCCCTCATGGTGCTGGACGAACCCACCGCCAACCTCGACCCCGCCGGAGTCGAGGAGGTCTACGCGTTGCTGGCCGAGATCGTCGCCGAGGGCGATCGATCCATCCTGCTGGTGGAGCACAACCTGGACGAGGCGATCGGCTTCGCGTCGCGCATCATCGTGCTCGACGCGGCGGGACGGATCGCCTTCGACGGCCCCACGGCCGATGTGCTGCGCGAGCACGCGCACGACCTCGCGGCCCTCGGCGTCTGGCTTCCCACTCCCACCCTGGCCGGCCTCCACCTCCGCGAATCCGGTGTGCTCTCGGGCGACCTGCCACTGGATGCTCATGAACTGCGAGCTGCGCTGCCCGACGCCGATCCGTCGACGTCGACGCTCTCGGGGATCGCCGATGCCGACGCGATCGTCGAGGTGAGCGGGCTCACCGTGCTGCGCGGTGGTCAGCGAGCGCTCGATCACGTCTCCTTCCGCATCCCGCGCGGCTCCTTCACGGCTGTCGTCGGCGGCAACGGGGCGGGCAAGACCACGCTGGTGCAGGCGCTGGCCGGGGTCGTGCGCCCGCCGAGAGGCACGATCCGCATCGACGGCATCGACGCAGGCCGCGCCTCGGCGCGGGTCCTGTCGCAGCATGTCGGCTTCGTGTTCCAGAACCCGGAGCACCAGTTCATCGCGCCCACCGTGTACGACGAACTCGCCTATGCGCTGCGGCAGCTGAAGCTTCCGGAGTCGGAGGTTCGCGAGCGCGTCACCGATGTTCTGGGGCGGTTCGGGCTGGCCGACAAGGGCGAGATCCATCCGTTCCTATTGTCGGGCGGACAGAAGCGGCGGCTGTCGGTGGGCACCGCGCTGATGTCGGCCGCTCCCGTTCTCGTACTGGATGAACCCACCTTCGGTCAGGATCGCGCTCGCGCGGGCGAACTGCTCGACCTGCTCGACGAGCTGAACGCCGCGGGGACCACGGTGATCATCGTCACCCACGACATGCAGCTGGTAGCTGATCGCGCCACACACGTGGTGGTGGTGCACGGCGGTCGTGTCCTCACCACGGGCGGCGCGCGCGAGGTGTTCGACGACGACGAGCTTCTGGAGACCACCGGCCTCCGACTGCCGGCGCTGCCCGCGGCCGTGCGTGCGGTTCCGGGATACGGACATGTGTGGGGCATGGCGGATCTGCTGTCCGCGGCGGGGGCCGGGATGCGGGCGGACCGCAGGCACGATGGAGTCGGCTCGTGACCGCCGCGCCCATCACCGGAGGCATCGCCACCGATCCGTATCTCGCGGGCGATCCCGCACCCACGTGGCGATATCTTCACCACCTCAACCCGCTGGCGAAGCTCGCGGCTCCGATCCTGCCGATCATCGGCCTGCTGTTCGTGCGTGACATCGCGACGCCTGCGGCGCTGATCGTGCTGACCTATCTGATCCTGCTGACCGGCCAGCGTCTGTCACGCGGTCTCGTGCTTCTGCTGCTGCTCGCCCCCGTCGCGATCGCTCTGCTGGCGGTGGGCCTCGCACTGTGGACGGATCCGGGGACTCTGGAGAGCATCGGCGAGCCGGTCGTATCGATCGGTTCGTGGCACCTGTACTCGGGCGCGCTGCTCGCGGGCCTGGCCAGCTCGCTGCGGCTGTCGGCGATGCTGATCCTGGCGCTGATCTGCGGCGCCGCGACCACCGGTCCGGACCTCGTGCGCTCGGCGGTTCAGCACCTGCGGCTGCCCTACCGGATCGGATACACGGCTCTCGCCGCCTACCGTTTCATCCCCCGCTTCCGCCACGAACTCGGTGTCATCCGTGCCGCACACCGGGTGCGCGGTCGCAACGCGGGCGGCGGTCCGTTCGCGGCGTTTGTGCGTGGGTGGGGCTATGTGCTGCCCCTGATGGCAGGGGCGATCCGCCATGCCGAGCGCGTTGCGCTCGCCATGGACTCCCGTGCCTTCGGTGCCCATCCCACGCGCACCGAGCGCCACCTCGTCCCCTGGCACACCCGTGACACGGCGTTCCTCGTCGTGTTCACCCTCATGTGCGCCGCGATCTTCATCGCCGCCGCCCTCGTCTGACGCGGCAACCACCACAGACGGAAGTCTCGGGGATCAGATGCGGGAGAAGCGGCGGCGGTAGGCGGTGGGGGTGGTGCCGACAGTGCGGGAGAAGTTCTGCCGGAGCACGGCGGCCGATCCGAAGCCGGCACGGTTCGCCACCGACTCGATGTCGTCGTCGGTCTGCTCCAGCAGACGCTGGGCGAGGCCGACGCGCTGCCGGATGATCCAGGCGGCGGGCGTGGTGCCGTACTCGCCGACGAAGCGTCGGGCGAACGTGCGATCCGACATATGGGCACGCGCCGCAAGGGACGCCACGCTGATGTCGTCGTGCAGGTTGTCGATGGCCCATTCCGCGACGGGCGCGAGCGAGAGCTCGGCCGACGGAGGGATCGGACGAGAGATGTACTGCGCCTGGCCGCCGTCACGCTGCGGGGCCACCACCATGCGACGCGCGACGGTGTTGGTCAGCTCCGCACCGATCGTCTGGCGCAGCAGGTGCAGGCAGGCGTCGATACCGGCAGCGGTTCCGGCGCTCGTGATGATGCGCTCCTGCTGAACGTAGAGGGCATCGGGATCCACATCGATGCTCGGATGCAGCCGCGCGAGATGCTCGGCGTACATCCAGTGCGTGGTGGCGCGCAGCCCGTCGAGAACTCCTGCGGCGGCCAGGCGGAACGTGCCGCTGCAGACACCCACGATCCACGCGTCGCGTTGGACGGCGGCACGGATCACCTCGACCACCTCCGCGGGAGCGTCGCCCCACGTGACTCGGGGCACGGGCAACACGACCAGCACATCGGCCTCTTCCACCACGTCGAGGCCGTGCTCGACATTCATCGTGAGCCCGATGCTGGTGGCCACGGGCCCGGGAACGGAGGTCGCCACCCGGAAGTCGAAGCTGGGCACGCCGTCGTCCGTGCGATCGAGGCCGAACACCTCGCAGGCGATGCCGAACTCGAACGGCGTGAAGCCCGGCTCGACCAGCGCGACCACTCGTCGGATGTACTCGCTCATACTTCTCCGCTCTTTGGCAGAATTCGTTTGAATGATTGTTATTCAGCCACTCGTGACCGAATAGCCACGATCATAGCCTTTCTGCCATGACCTTTCTCCTCATCATCCTCGCCCTCTCTGTCGCCGGTGTTGTGGGCACCGTGCGCCAGCTTCCCCGTGACGGCCACCGTGCCGTGCCGACCGATCCCACACGGCTCCCCTGAATCGCGGAGGAGGCGCCTACGCAGAAACGACGCGGGTGTAGATCCCGAGCATCGCCGCGGTGCGGGAGGACTGCCGGAATCGTTCGGCGATGTCCGCGTTCACGGCCACGGCGCGACCCGCGGAGATATCGTCCGCGGCAGCACGCAGCGCCTGCGCCAACGCCGATGTCGACAGCGGCTCCGCCACGGGCCAGAAGCCGGATTCCAGCTCGGCCGCGATATCGGGGTCGCTCACGATAGCCGGAGTACCCAGCGCGGCGGCCTCGAACGGCGTCATCCCCTGCGTCTCGAACCCGACCGACGTCTGCACCACGGCATCGGCGGCCGCGAGACGAGCGAGCGTTTCGCGATAGGCCAGCCGGCCGAGGAATCCGACGTGGGCCCGCGGTGCTCGCCGCGCCACCAGCCGCTCGGCTGCCCGTCGCTGCGCCCCGCCGCCGATGATCTCGACCTCCGCGCGGATCCCCGATTCGGCCACGGCCTCCAGGAACGGCAGCAGCCGCTTCTCGGGACTCATCCGACCCACCCAGACGAACCGCGGCAGCCCAGCGGCGCGCGGAGCGCGTGTCGCGAGCGCAGCATCCAACACGGCGTCATCGATGCCGTTCCAGACCACATCGACCGGTCGGAACACGCCATGCTGCTCGAGCCGACGAGCGAAATGCGCGGACGGTGACGTCACGGCAGCCGAACCAGCGGAGATCCCGGCAAGAAAACGCCACCCCGCGGACTCCCGCGACACCCCAGTCCCCGCGGGGCCACGAGCACCATCGCGGGCACCGGCGTCCCCCGGGCTGTTCTCGCGAACCCCCGTGCCATCCCGCGACGGCAGCATCCACCGCTGCCATCGCACCAGCGCCGCGAGCACCACCGGTGCCAGCGGCGTGACCGCTTGAATGCCGACGTCGACGCGGTTGTGCATCGTGTGAACGACGGGAAGCCCGTGTCGACGCGCGAAGCGGTGGCCGACGAATGCGCCCCAAAAGTCGGCCTGCACGTGCACGACATCCACAGCGGGCCGCTGCGCAAGCGCCCGATCCACGAAGGCATCCGTCCGCGCGCCCGGCCAGGTCATCGAGTACTCGCGGTCGAGCTGGATGGGAATCGAGGGCAGCTCGACGTAGGCGGGGTCGGCGAAGTCCCGGCCGTGCATACGCGGAACCACCACCGTCACGGTGTGACCGGCCCGCTCCAGGAACTGACGCTGCAGCCTCATCGACACCTGGGCGCCGCCGGAGGATTCCACGTGCTGGTCGCCGAAGAAGACGATGTGCATCGTCACTCCGGGATGGGCTCGCCGCGGTACAGCGCCTCGAACGTGTCGAGGGTGCGGTTGATGTCGTGAATGGAGACGCCGTCCAGGGATGCCTGCTGCATGCGCAGCCGCTCCTCGGCAGATGCGGTCAGCACTCGCGTGATCCGGTCGCGCGCGGCTTCGACATCGCCCGGCGGGAACAGATAGCCGTTCTCGCCGTCGTGCACGAGGTGCGGCAGCGCCATGGCATCAGCCGCGACCACCGGAAGACCCGACGCCATCGCCTCCATGGTGGAGATGGACTGCAGCTCGGCGATCGAGGCGATGACGTAGAGGCTCGCGCGGGAGTAGAGCGCCCGCAGCTCCTCGTCCGTGGCGTGACCGTGGAACGTGACGACGTCTTCCAGCCCGAGTTCGCTGACTAGCGTCTCGAGATTGTGACGCTGATCGCCGCCGCCGACGATGTCCACGGCGACGCGCAGCTTCGGATCGAGGCGCGCGATGGCACGGAGGGTCACATCGACCTGCTTCTCCGACGTCAGGCGCCCCACGATGAGCAGACGATTCTCCGTGCGCGGCGTGAGGTCAGGCGAGTAGAAGCGACGATCGATGCCGCAGCTGATCGGGATCACGCCCGTCAGCCCAGCGGTGCGCTCGAGGAAGTCGGCCGCCTTGCGGGTGGGCGTGGTGACCGCGCGCGTCATGGTGAACGTGCGACGCGCATCGTCCCAGGCGAACTTGAGGACGATCTTGTCCAGCAGCGGCGGCAGCGTCGTGAAGTCGAGGATGTTCTCGGCCATCACATGGTTGGTGGCCACGACCGGGATGCCGCGCTTGCGGGCCTCGCGAGCGAGACCACGACCGATGACGATATGCGACTGGATATGCACCACATCGGGCTTGACCGAGTCCAGCACCTGACGCGCATAGTGGCGCGAGCGCCACGGCCAGACGAAGCGCAGCCAGTCATGCGGCGGCCACCGCAGCGACGGCAGGCGGTGCATGGTGAGCTCCGCCCCCTCGATGGTCTCGAGGTGCGGCGCGCTGCGGCGGTACGCGGTTGCCGGAGCCATCACGTGGACGTCGTGGCCGCGCTCGGTGAGACCGGCAGCCAGGCGTTCGGCAAAGCGCGCGGCGCCGTTGATGTCGGGAGAGAAGGTGTCGGCACCCATCACGATGCGCAGTGGTCGATCCGTGCGGATGGCGCCGTCGCGCGCATCTGCGTCTGCGCCCGGCGCGGGACTCACGGGCGTGGTGCCGTCGGAAGCGGAGCCCTCGGGTGCGGGGGTCGCGGGTTCGGTCACGGGTGGGGGTCGCCTATTCTCTGCGGTCGAGTGGCCGCAGTCGCGCCCCCCACTGTACCCGCTGACCTGCGCGCCAACCGGGAGCGGACGTACAGGTGGCGCAACCCCGCACGGGACGCACAGCCTGGGGAGGAGCCGATCGCCTAGCCTGTGTTCATGCCACGCCTGTACGCCGAAGCCGATGCCACGCGCTGGGTCCCCGTCACCGAGTCCTTCGGGCTGCGCGGGCGGCGTCATCGCAAGCAGGCCATCCGCATGCTGATGGCCCAGATGAACCGCTCGATGGGCATCGAGCAGCGTGGTGGCGGCCGGTTCACCGCGTGGGCGATGAGTCAGGCCGCACCGCTGCTCATGCGCAAAGCGGCGGGTCGCGTGCTGGTGTGGGTGTGGAAGGACGACCCCGAGTTGATCGTCGCGATGGCGACGCTGCAGGAGGCGACTGCGCAGGCGCGCACCGCGCGTGCCATGCGCCCGATGGAGTACGACGACACGGAGTCGTTCCCGCACCCCACGTTCGGGGTGGGCGAGCGCCTGATCATGGACACCCCCGGTGGGGACAATCCGCCGTTCGTGAGCTACAGCTTCGACCTCGGCACGCACCTGGTGGAGGTCACCGCGATCGCCGGCGACGCGAATCGATTCCGCACGGTGTTGGGTGATCTGGATGCGCTGGCTCGCGAGCTGCGGCTCGTAGACGACCTCACCGTCGGCGAATCCGCGGGCGTGCTGCGCCTGCCGCCCGCCTGAGCACCGTAGCCGAGCACCGCAACTGAGCACTCTCCCGGAGCACCGCGCCTGAGCACTCCGTCTTGAGTACTCCGCCTGAGCACTCCGTCTTGAGCACCGCGCCTGAGCACCGCAGTTGAGCACTCCGCCTGAGCACTCCGTCTTGAGCACCGCGGGCTGAGCACCGCAGCTGAGAAGCTCAGCCGAGCCCGGCGTCGAGTCCCGCGCGCAGCAGCGCCTCGGCGATGCGCGCCTGCGCCTCCACATCCCCCGCGACGGAGATGTCGGTACTGACGACATAGGTGGGAAACTCCACGATCGCGACCGCGATGGGCATCTCCGTTCCCGACACCGTACTGGCGAACACCACGGCCTGACCGGTGAACCCGGACAGCGGACGCGGCGTCTGGTCGGCAAGCAGGGAGCGCGAGCCATAGGAGACCTCGTTGAATGTCCCCTCGGTTCCCTCCTGCACGTTGAGCGAGGCGCTGCCGCCGCTCGCGGTGGTGTACTGGCAGGAGATCCCGATGAGATGCTCGGTGGTGACCGTCTCACCGAAGATCTCCGTGAGCTTGTCCGCCCCCAGCAGCGGGCAGATGTCCTCGTCGAACACGCGTGGTTCATCCATGGCGGTGGTCGGATCCGTGGCGGTGGTCGGATCCGTGGCGGTGGTCGGGTCTGTGGCGGTGGTCACTTCCTCCGTCGTCTCCTCGGTCGACGAACCGGCCCCGCAGCCGGTGAGGACCAGTGTCGCGCCGAGAAGGATTGACGCGGCGATGCCGAAGCGGGACATGGGCAGCTCCTCGGAAACAGGCGACGGGACGGGAGCCATGATCCTCGGCGGGCACCTCCCGCACCATGGGGAATCGGGGTAACTTCTCCGTCGCGATGCGGGGTGCATACCGCACGGACGGGATGCGGACGGGATACTGTCGCGCCATGGACAGACGCGCGCTGATCGCGGCGGCGGGTACCGCGATCGTGACCGATGATGCCGACGCCGCGGCCGCCATCCTCGCGAGCGAGCATGGGTCGACCGCCGACGCCATGCGCGCGTTCGCCGCGTACTGGAGCGCCGACTATGCGGCGTGCGCTCTCTTCGCACGCCGAGCGCAGGCGTCAGCGCGCGACCCCCAGGAGCGGGCCATGGCGATGGCCGCGACCCTCTGGGCCCGCGCAGGTGGCGCAGCGGACGTGGAGGTTCCCGATCGCGACACGATCATCGCCGCGGGCACGGACGTCGCGAACCAACCCCAACCCCAAAACGCAGTGTCCACGCTGGCGCGCGCGTTCCTCGCCGATAGTGCGCTCATGATCGGGCGATTGGACATCGCACAGGCCGTGGTCCCCGACCCGTCCGAGTCGGCGCGCTGGCGGAACAGCGTGCTGGAGGTTCCGCTGCACGGCGTCTGCGTCCGAGTCGCGATCTTCTCGGGTCGCATCGACCAGGCCAGAGTCATGCTGCCCGGGCTGCGCGAAGCCGGCGAGCGACACCACCTTCTACTCTGGCCGCTCGCCTGCGAGGCATTGGTGGCTGCGATGGCCGGCGATGTCGCTACCGCTCGCGACGCCATCGACGCCCTGCTCGCCCTGGGACTGGATGACACGACGTTCCCCGGCCGGGGTGCGCTGATGCTGGCGGCATACGCTGCCGCAGCGGCGGGCGACGAAGCGGGGGCGGCATCTCTGGCGCGGCGCGCCGGAGGTCATCGCGACCTCAGCCTGCTCGCCGCCGCGGACCGGGCGATGGCGGTGGATCTGCTCGTCGCCGACGCGATCTCCCGGGACGACGAGCGCGAGATCATCCGCGGCGAGCTGCTGCTCGCCGACCTCGATCACACCGCGCTCGTGACGCTGCCCACCCTGCTGCGCACCCGCGCCCGGATCCTGCTTCATCGCGGTGACACCGTCCAGGCAGCCACCGTCGCCGAGGCTTCCGCCGAGCTTGCCGGCGCCGCGGAACGCCGCCTCGAACACGGGGACGCGCGTATCATCGCGGCGCGCGCTCTGCTGCACGCCGACCTCCCCGCGGCAGCACGCCTGCTTCGCGACGAGGTACGCGCGGCCGACGCCGCCGGCGAACACGCGCTGCGCGAGCGCGCGGCGCGTGTGCTGGCCGCGGCTCACCGCCGCCTTCCCCCACCGCCGACCGCCTGGGTCGGTCTCTCGCCCCGAGAGCGCGAGGTGCTCGATCTGCTGCGCGCCGGGCACGACGAGGACGCCATCTCCGACCGTCTGCATCTGGAACGCTCCACCGTGCATCGCCACCTCGCGCGCGCGATGTCCGCGTTCGGCTCGTCGGGTCGTGTCGCACTCCTCAGCGCTGCGGGGGCCACCGGTGAGCGCCGCCCGCTCCCGGAGCTGACCGCACGACAGCGCACGGTCACGGAACTGATGAGCACGGGGATCACGAACGCCGCGATCGCAGAGGTGCTGGGCGTGAGCAGCAAGGCGGTGGAGGCCCACCTCACCCAGGTGATGCTGCGCTGCGAGGTGCCCACCAGGCTGGCATTGGCGCACCGGTGGCTGCTTCGGGAGTGAACCCGAGCACGCGAGAGGGCGGGTCGACGTATGAACTGGTCCGTGTTTGTTGGACTGGTTTAGGTAAAGCCTAGGCGGCGAGGGTCTGGATCCGGTATTGCACCGGGCTCAGGCCCTCGAGTCGTTCTGTGATGCGGTCGTTGTTGTACCAGCGGATG
>NZ_JBJDRI010000051.1:0-23290 GCF_044987425.1 Microbacterium sp. ZW T5_56
AGATGTGTATAGGGGACAGTGCGGGTGGTGCGAGGGAAGGGGTTATCGGCAGGGTGGGCGCCTTCGTCGGCACGTCCGCCGGGCCTGTGGACGCCTCCGTCGATGCGGCGGGCCCGCCTGCCCAGGAGGGATGCGGATACACCTGCGACAGCGTCCCGCGCGTGCCGCCGAGCAGCGCGAGGACGGCGATGACCCCGAGGATCACGCCGATCACGATGGTCGTCGCGCCGAGCGGCATGGACCTGCGGCGCGGCAGGGACCTGCGGCGCGGTGCGGACCTGCGGACAGCGCCACGCGCGCGGCGGTTCAGGGAATGGATGGGGCAGCTCCAGATCGGGGGCTTTTCATCGTGTCACGACCCTCCGACACCCGTCCGGCCTCAGCGCCCCGGCCTCGCCCCGGCCGTCGCCTCGCATCGGCGTGGCCGTCGCCTCGCATCGGCGTGGAAGATGCCTTTCGCATCTCGCAGGCGCGCCGGAGGTGCGAAACCTCTCTCCGCGCCGCCGGTCGGACGAAATCACCGCACAAACGGGGAGAGGATGGAGGCATGACGAACCCCGCGCGCGCGACGGACCTCTCGCGCACCGCAGCTCCGCCTGCCATCTCCGCACGCGGGCTGGTGAAGCGATTCGGCGGCTTCACGGCGGTCGATGGCGTTGATCTGCACATCGAGCAGGGCGAGGTGGTCGCCTTCCTTGGCCCGAATGGTGCCGGAAAGACCACCACCATCGACATGTTGCTGGGGTTGTCGCAGCCGGATCAGGGGTCGGTTCACCTGTTCGGGGAGACACCGCGCGCCGCCATCGGGCGCGGACTCGTGTCGGCCGTGATGCAGACCGGTGGCCTCCTCAGCGACGTCACGGTGCGTGACACGCTGCGCATGACGGCGTCGCTGTTCGCGAATTCCACCTCGGTCGAGGAGGCGCTGCAGCGGGCCGGCATCGCCGAGATCGCCGATCGCAAGGTGGGCAAGTGCTCGGGCGGCCAGCAGCAGCGCCTACGGTTCGCGATGGCGCTGCTGAGCGATCCGGGGCTGATCGTGCTGGATGAGCCGACCACCGGGATGGATGTCGAGGGGCGCCACTCGTTCTGGCAGGCGATCCACGCGGATGCTCAGCGCGGGCGCACCGTCGTGTTCGCCACCCACTATCTGGAGGAGGCCGATCGATACGCGAATCGGATCATCCTCATCCGCAAGGGTCAGATCGTCGCCGACGGCACCACCGCGGAGATCAAGGCCATGGCGTCGGGACGGACCGTCGAGGCGGAACTCGCCGGTGCCGATCAGGCGATCCTGTCCGCGCTTCCCGGCGTGGACGCCGTGGAGATCCAGGGCAACCGCGTGATCATCCGCGCGGCCGACTCCGACGCCGTCGCGCGGTATCTGCTGACGCAGACCGATGCCCGCGACGTCACCATCACCAGCCAGAATCTCGAGCAGGCGTTCCTCGCCCTCACCGGCGACGACCAGCAGGGGGCCTGACATGTCGGTTGATTCGCAGCGCCTGGATCGTATCGATCCCACGGCACGCCGGGTTCCGCCGCTGGGCGGCTTCAGCTGGACGTTCCTCGGTATCGAGCTCAAGCGCGTGTTCCGCAACTTCTCGGTGGTGGGATTCACGCTGATCTTCCCCATCGCGATGCTGTTCGCCATCGCCCTGCCCAACAAGGGATATCCGGCGACGGCTGTGCCGCTCGAGCAGGGCGGGATCTCCGCAGCCGTGCCGATCATGATCTCGATGGCCGTCTACGGGTCGATGGTCGCCGCGTCCATGACCGGTGTCGCCGTCGCCGCCGAGCGCGCGCAGGGGTGGAGTCGGCAGCTTCGGCTCACTCCACTGAATCCGCTGGTCTACATGCTGATCAAGGTGATCACGGGCCTGGCTCTCGGCGGCATCGCCGTCATCGTGACGCTGATCGCCGGTGCCGCGCTCGGCATCACCGCTCCGATCGGGAACCTCATCCTCGCCGCCCTGCTCGCCTGGCTCACGGCGCTCAGCATGACCAGTCTCGGCCTCGCGGTGGGCTACGCCTTCCCCGCGCAGAACGCGATGCGCTACCTCGGCCCGCTGCTGCCGATCCTGAGCTTCATGGGCGGCCTGTTCGTTCCGCTGTCGCTCCTGCCGGAGGGCCTTCAGACCGCGGCCACGTTCACTCCGCTGTGGGGAATCGCCGATCTGTCGCAGAAGGCGATCGTCGGTGCTCCACTGGACCCCCTGGCCTGGCTGAACCTCTTCGTCTGGTTCGTCGTGTTCACCGCTCTCGCCGTGCTGATGTTCCGCCGCGACACTCGCCGGGTCTGACTCCCTCCGCCGCCGAGACACCCAGGCAAGTCCGAAACACCCCGCAACGCGGGGTTTCTCGGACTTGCTTGGGTTTCTCGGCGGGTGGACGGGCGGCTGGCTCGGAGGTTGCCGAGAAGTTGCACAGGCGAGTGCACTTTAACTTGCACAACGGTGTGCATGTTCATACGCTAGGGACATGAGCACCGTTTCCGTCCCGCGCCGCCGCGACGCCGAGGAGAACCGCGCCGGCATCCTGGCCGCCGCGGTAGGCGTCCTCGCCTCCGATCCGGCAGCCTCCGTCGACGCCATCGCGCGGGAGGCGGGGCTCAGCCGTCGGGCGCTGTACGGGCACTTCGAGGACCGCGACGCCATTGTGGCCGCGGTGATCGCCGCTGGCGCGGAGAAGTTCAATGGGATCGCTGAGACGGTCCAGGACGACGACCCGCGGGCTGCGCTCGCGCATCTCGCGGCCGCACTCTGGGCGCAGGCCCGCCACGTGCATGCCGCCGCTGCCCTGGCGCTGAACGAACGACTGGTCGCGCAGACCGCCGAGGCCATCCGACCGCTGCGGCAGCGCCTCATCGAGATCTGCGGACGCGGTGCCGAACGCGGCGTGCTGCGCCAGGACCTCCCGCCGCACCTCACGGCCCGCTTGGTGGAGGAGGCCGCCCGCGGCGTCATCACCCACGTGGATTCCATCCAGGCCGATGCGACGCGGCTGGCCATGCGCGCCGCCCTGAGCGCGGCGGGCCTGTCGTGGCGGGAGGTCGACGCGCTCGTCCGGGAATATGACGCCAGCGAGCCCTCCGACGATCCGCTCTCCACCAACGACACCAACGACACCAACGACACCAACGACACCAACGACACCAACGAATCGAAGGTCCGCGCATGAAGCGCCGCCCGCTCTTTCGCGCCCGCCGGGCGACCACCGAACCGCTGCGCATCGAACTGATCGGCGTGACGAAGGGGTCGGAGCGTGCCCCCATCTTGGCCGCGACGACCACCGGATACGCCTCGGGTGAGGCGGTGCTGGTTGAAGCGGAGACCGAACAGCGTCCCACCGTGCTGGGGCTCATCGCCAGCGGGCGTATGAAGCCCGACACCGGCGAAGTTCTCATCAACGGCCGCCCCCGAGTGGGTGAGCTGCGACGCAAGGTCGCGCTCATCGACGCACCGGATGTCAGCGATCCCGATCCCGACGTCATCACCGTGGGCGTGGTCGCAGAGGAGCTGATGTACGCGGGGCTTCCGTCCAATCCGATCTCGGCACGCAAGTGGATGAGTGAGCACGGTTTCGGCGACCTCACGATGATGCCGATCGGAAGCGTTGAGCCCTCGCGCCGCGTGCGCCTGCTCACCGAGCTCGCGTCGCAGCGTGAGGGTGTCGAAGGTCTCGTGATCGTGTCGCCGGATCGTCATGGCGGGCGCCCCCAGACCTGGTGGGCGGTGGCCGAGGACTTCGCCCGGCGCGATTTCGCTGTTCTGGTGATCGCCGGCCGCGCATCGTGGCAGGTGCTTCACGAGGATCGCACCGCCACCGAAGCCCTGACCGACGACGAGCGCGAGGCGATCCTCGCCGCTTTCGGGCAGACGTCCGTGATCGTGGATGAGGCTTCGGCAGACGAGGAGATTCTCGATCTCGGTGCGGCCGACTTCGATGCTGCGCTTTCCGATATGGCCGGCACTCTGGGGACCGAGGCCCCTGGGTTCGAGACGGCAGGGTCCACCGCGTCCGAGTCCGACGCTGCTGAATCCGACGTTGCTGAATCCGACCCTGCTGAATCCGACGCGTCCCAGCACAACGCGTCTGCATTCAGTGCATCCCCGTTCGAAGCCTCAGCGTCCCACGCTTCTGCCTCCACCGTGTCGGCGCCAGACGCCAACACGTCCACACCTGACGATCCCGCGGCTGACGACACCCACGATCACGTCGGCGAGACCCCGGATGCCCTCAGCGCACTCGCGTTCGACAACGCACTCGCGGCAGACAACGCACTCGCGGCAGACGACACGCCCGCGACACCCATCACGCCCGTCACGCCCGCGATCACAGTCACCGAAGACGACACCGATCCCCACGCCCTGCTCTCGGACTCTCACCCCTCCGAGGAGCCGAACGACCCACCCGCAGCTCGGCCGGAAACGGCCGGCGACGACGCGGAGGATGCCCGATGAAGATTCCCCAGATGATCGCAGCCGAATTTCGTCGGCTGTTCGCCACCAAGATGTCGGTGATCGCCCTCATCGCCCTGCTCTGCGTGCCGATCCTCTACGGCGGACTGTACCTCTGGGCCAACCAGGACCCGTACAGCAACCTCTCCAACGTGCCGGTGGCCCTCGTCGTGAGCGACAACGGCGCGGAGGTGAACGGCGCACGGCGAGACATCGGCGATGAGGTGGCCAAGGAGCTCCTGGACTCGGACACCTTCGACTGGCATCGCGTCTCAGCTGCGGAAGCCGAGAGCGGTCTTGACGCCGGCGCATATGACTTCACGGTCGAGATCCCGTCGGATTTCACGGCCGGCATAGCATCGATCGCCACCGATGACCCGCATCCGGCTGATCTGGTGCTGCGCACCAACGATGCCAACAACTACCTGGCTTCCACGATCGGCAAGACCGCGATCGAGACCATTCAGCGCACCGTCACCGAGAAGGTGGTGTCGGAGGCGGGGCTCACCATGCTCGACGCGCTGCACGAGATCCGCACCAAGCTGGTCGACGCCACCGACGGCGCCACCCAGCTGGTCGACGGACTCGTCACCGCACAGGACGGCACGAGCAAGCTCGGCGACGGAGCGCAGCAGTTGGTCGACGGCTCGCAGGCACTCGCCGACGGCGCGACCACGCTGGCGGATGGTGCCGGCAAGGTGGCCACCGGATCGGCCAGCGTGCGCGACGGTGCCGGAACCCTCGCGGACGGCACCGTGCAGCTGCGCGATGGCCTCGGAACGCTCGCCGACGGTGCGAGCCAGGTGGCGGGCGGTACCGGCCAGCTCGCCGACATCGCCGACCAGATCGGGGACGCCGCGCAGAACGCCGCGGACCAGCTGCCCGCCGTGCGTGAGGACATCCGCACGCGCCTCGTCGAGCAGGGCCTCAGCGCCGATCAGATCGATCGCGTGTTGGCGGCTCTCGACCCGGTGGGAACCGAGCTCACCAACGCGGTGGACCAGGTGCAGGGCGCGCGCGACAAGATCGACACTCTCAACAGCGGCGCGACCCAGGTGGCAGACGGCGCCTCGCGGCTCCACGACGGAGCGGTGACCGCCGCCGACGGTGCCGCCGCGCTCCGCGACGGCGCGAGCCAGGTCGCGGACGGGGCGTCTCAGGTGAGCACCGGTGCTGCCACGCTCCGCGACGGCACGGTGACGCTGCACACCGGAACAGTCACCCTGAAAGACGGGGTGGGATCGCTCGCCGACGGACTCACACAGCTGCACGACGGGGAGGTGACCTTGCGGGACGGCCTCGCCTCCGGAGTCGACCAGATCCCCAACAGCGACGACGCCACGCGCGCCGCCCAAGCGCACACCCTCGGCTCCCCGGTCCAGATCGCGAAGACCACACTCACGCAGGCGCAGAACTACGGCGCCGGACTCGCACCGTTCTTCGCGGCCCTCGCCGCCTGGATCGGCATCTACGCCCTGTTCCTCATCGTGAAGCCGATCTCGCGTCGCGCGGTGACGGCACTGCACTCACCGGTGCGCGTGACGCTGGCCGGTTGGGCGACGCCCGCGCTGCTGGGTGCTGTGCAGATGGTCGGCCTGTTCGCGGTGCTCTCGATCACGCTGGGCTTCAACTTCGCAAACCCCGCGGCGGCACTCGGGTTGTTGGTTCTCGCCTCGGCCACCTATACCGCGATCATCCTGGCGCTCAATGTGTGGCTGGGGTCGGTCGGTCAGTTCATGGGTCTGATCCTGATGGTCCTGCAGCTCGTGACGGCGGGAGGAACCTTCCCGTGGCAGACGCTGCCGGCACCGCTGGCATCCCTGCACCACATCCTCCCGATGGGCTACGTGGTCGATGCGATGCGCCAGATCATGTATGGCTCCGGGGGCTGGGATCGCGTCTGGAGCGACGTCGGCGTGCTGCTGATCTGGCTCGTCGGAGCGGTGGTGCTCTCGATCCTCGGGGTCACCCGGATGACACATCGCCGTACGATGCGCGACCTCGCCCCCAGCCTCATCGGCTGAGCCTGCCATCGCTGGCAGCCGAGGGGTCGCTAGCGACGCATCCGATCGGTGGAATAGGCAGGGGTGGCATACACGCCGCCCTGGGGGACGTCGGGATCGATGTGCTCGCGATCGCCCCACGCAGCCGCGTCGTCCTGCGGAACATAGCCGATGGCGGTGCCCTCGGCGAGATCCCACCAGCCGCCTGTGTTGGCGGACACCGCGTAGAACACCGCCGTGTGCTGCGTCGTGGTCATCGCGGCGATGAATGCGCGCACCGCATCGGCGGGGCTGAGCCACGTACGCTGCTCCCGGGCGGAACCCGGGCGATCTTCGTAGCTGCCGATGCGGAGCGAGACGGTGCTGATCCCGAACTTGTCGGCATAGAGCCGGCACAGCGCCTCTCCGGCAACCTTCGACACACCATAGAAGCCGTCGGGACGCGGCGGCATCTCCGGCGTGATGTGGTCGCCGGAGCCATACAGACCCGTCAGACGGTTGCTGCTCGCAGACACCACCCTCGCCACCCCCGCCCGCCGGGCCGCCTCCAGCACGTGGTAGGTCCCGACGATGTTCACCTCGGCCAGGTCGTGAAAGTCCGCCTCATCGGAGATACCGCCGAGATGAATGACACCGTCGGCACCGGCGAACAGCTCCACCAGCGCATCGAGGTCGGCCAGATCCGTCTGCGCCACGCAATCGTGCGGCCCGACCGGGTCGACCGCACGGATGTCCGTGGAGACGAGGGTCACCTGGCGATCATGCAGCGCAGCGCGCAAGGCGCTCCCGATGTTCCCGGCAGCACCAGTGACGACCCAGCGACGTCCCGCGATCTTCGTCATCGTGCGATCGTATCGGCACCCGCCCCCACTCGGCGGGCTGGCTCGGCAGGGATGTGCCGGCGCGGATGCGTCCCCGAGGGTTCTGTGGAAGCGCCCCGGCAGACTCACCCCCGCACAGAGGTCGCCCCGGGCGCGCGCGATCGCTAACATCGACAGCATGCACGCCTGTGCGTGGCTGCTGTTCGAGGGGAGCAGCGGGGAGGAAGTTTCTCAATGGCGAAGACATCTGGGAGCACGCGTACCCGCGGCCGTGGCCGGATCATTCTGACCCGGACGCTGTGGACCCTGTTGGCAGCGGTGATCGCGGCCGTCATGGTGGTGGGGGTCCTGGTCAGTTGGACGATCCAGCGATCGTTCCCGCAGGTGCGTGGCGAGGTGCAACTCACGGGTCTGTCGGCTGAAGTCACCGTGCAGCGCGATGCCGCCGGCGTGCCGACGATCACCGCCGACACCACCGACGACCTCTTCTTCGCCGAGGGCTTCGTACACGCGCAGGATCGCTTCTGGGAGATGGACTTCCGCCGGCACACCACATCCGGACGCCTGTCGGAGCTGTTCGGTGAATCGCAGGTCGGCACCGACAAGTTCCTGCGCACGCTGGGTTGGCATGAGATCGCGGAGCAGGAGGTGGAGGCGCTGGACGACACCACGCGCAGCTACTACGAGTCCTACGCGAAGGGCGTCAACGCGTATCTGAAGGAGCACCAGGGCGCGGACGTGTCGCTCGAATACGCGGTGCTCGGCCTGCAGAATCCGGACTACGAGATCGAGCCCTGGACGGCGGCGGATTCGGTGGCGTGGCTGAAGGCGATGGCCTGGGACCTGCGCACCAACATCGAGGATGAGACCGAACGCGCCATCCTCGCGCAGAACTTCACACCCGCGCAGATCGCCGAGCTGTACCCGACGTACCCGTTCGATGAGAACCCCACGATCGTCCCGCCGCTGCCCGAGCAGAAGACCACGGGTGCGGTGCGCGTGCCGTCGGTGACGGATTCGGGCATCGAATGGAGCGAGGTCGGCTCGGTCATCGAGGCCGCCGACGCGCTCCTGGGCGACCCGGGTGAGGGTATCGGATCCAACTCCTGGGTGGTCAGCGGCGAGTTCACCGACACCGGCCTCCCACTGCTCGCCAACGATCCTCACCTCGGCGCCGCGCTGCCGAGTGTCTGGTATCAGGTGCAGCTGCGGTGCTCGACGGTGTCGGCGGAGTGCCCGTTCGACGTCGGCGGGTTCAGCTTCTCCGGCCTCCCGGGGGTGGTGATCGGCCACAACGCGCAGGTCGCGTGGGGCTTCACGAACCTGACCACCGATGTCGCCGATCTCTACATCGAGCGGCTGCAGGGCGATCAGTACTGGCGCGACGGCGCGCTCGTCCCGATCACCGAGAAGGAGGACGTGATCAAGGTCGCGGGCGGCGCGGACGTGCCGCTGACTATCCGATCCACGGTGCACGGCCCGATCCTGTCCGGGCTCACCGACGACTTCACCTCCATCGCGGAGCACGCCGAGATCGCGGGCGCCCCCGCGGGCGATGCCTATGCAGTGAGCCTGCGCTGGACCGCGTTGCAGCCGGGCAACACCGCGAAGGCGATCTTCGTGCTGAACACGGCGAAGGACTTCGACGATTTCCGCGCTGCCGCGCAGGTGTTCGATGTGCCCGGCCAGAACCTCATCTATGCCGACAAGGAGAACACGATCGGCTATCAGGCTCCCGGCCTGCAGCCGATCCGGGGTGCCGGCGACGGCACCGTTCCGGCTCCGGGATGGGACAGCCGCTACGACTGGACCGGCTACATCCCGTTCGATGAGATGCCGATGGTGAAGAACCCGGCGCAGGGATTCATCGTCACGGCGAACAACGCGATCGTCGATGACAGCTACCCCTACTTCCTCAGCACGGACTGGGACCACGGCTATCGGGCGGCGCGCATCACCGAGCTGATCACGCAGACGCTCGCCGAGGGCAAGATGAATGCCGCGCGCATGCAGGAGATTCAGAACGATCAGCAGTTCTGGCTCGGGCCGCAGCTCGCCGCCGCGGTGGTAGACCTGCCCATCGATCGGAAGGGTCCGCAGGCAGCGGTGGCACTGCTGACCGAATGGGACGCGCAGAACTCGATCGACTCCCCTGCGGCCGCGTACGCGAATGTGCTGTGGGACACCCTCGGCACGGCGATCTTCCTGGATCATAAGCCGGCTCCCGCGCCGGTCAGCGGTCAGGGCCGGATGTTCCAGATGGTCTCGACCCTGCTGGAGCAGCCGGACTCGTCATGGTGGGTGGATCCGACAACCGGCGCGACCGGTCGGGATGCCGTGCTCACCGCCGTCGTCAATCGCGCCTACGACCGGCTCGCGGCACTGCAGGGCGAGGACGTCACGAAGTGGAACTGGGGCTCGCTGCACGCGATCACGCTCACCAGCGCGACGTTCGGCAAGTCGGGCATCGCGCCCATCGAGTGGCTCTTCAACCGCGGCCCTTACGCCGTGGGCGGCGGATCATCCGTGGTGGACGCGACGGGCTGGAACCTCGGCTCCAGCTTCGCCACCACGTCCGTGCCGTCGATGCGCATGGTGCTGGACGTGTCGGACTTCGACAAGTCCACGTGGATCCACCTCACCGGTGCCAGCGGTCACGCCTTCCATCCGAACTACGTGGATCAGACGCCCGACTGGTCGGTCGGCGTGCAGCGGGGCTGGGCCTTCACTCCCGACGCCGTCGCCGCCACCACCGTCGACACCCTCACCCTGCACCCCTGAAACCTGCACCCCTGACGTCCATACACCTCCCGTGAGACTTCCGTCTGTGGGCGAGAATCAGCGCGTTGCGGCGATTGTCACCCACAGACGGAAGTCTCACGGCACTGGACGGTGCTGGGAACGAACCAGCGCACGGTAGCGGGCGAGGAACACCCCCCAGAGCAGCACACCGATGAACAGCAGCGCCCCGCCGACGACCGCGATGGTGACGCTGGGCGACCCCGCTCCGGGCGCGTTCACGAGGACGAGGCCGAGCGTGAGCACGAGGACACCGGCGATGAGCAGCCCCAGACCCATGCGGGTCGCCAGGAGCAGCGAGCGCTCTACGCCGTGCATCGGCTCGACTTCACCCGCCTTCGCGATGTACTGCGACCACCGCGTACCGGTCCACCACCGCGTACGCCCGAGTTGATCACCGGGGTACCAGCCTGCTGTCGGCCCCTCGACCTCGCCCGGAAGCGGGCGCATCTCATCGGTGATGACGGGGGCATCCGCAGGCCACGGCAGACGCTCGCGCCGGCGCGCCCGCAACGCCCCGTACAGCCAGAACGCGCCGAGCAGGAGGAACAGCAGCCCCGACGCGACGAAGGCCCTGTTGTTCAGCCCGATCAGCGTCTGCGAGACGCCGATGACGACATACAGCATCGCGAGAACCAGCCCCTGACTGGACCGCTGAGAGCCGGTGATCCGGTCCGGTCGCGGTACGCCGTCGCGCAGCGAGTATCCGGACCAGATCGCCCCGGTGAACCACCGCGTCTCACCCGTGCTCGGCACCCGGTACCACCCCAGCATCGGAGCCGCGCCCAACACCGGAGCAGGGAGCGTCGGCGGGACGGGCACGGCTCGAACGTGCTCGGTCCAGGCCGTCCCGTCCCACCACCGCTGGAGTCCCGGCTGCTCGGCGTCGTACCATCCCGGTTGCGTGCTCATACGTCCCCCTCTCGTTCCCCCATCGTGCCGCGAGACTTCCGTCTGTGGGCGACACTCCACGCGTTGCGGCGATTCTCGCCCACAGATGGAAGTCTCGCGGGGTCAGTCGTCGTTGTCGGAGGACTGGGCGTCGGCGAGTTCGTCAACCAGCAGCGAGTCCTCGTCGAGGGTGTGGTTGCGGTAGGCCTGACGACCGATGATGTGGGCGGACAGCGGGGCGGTGGCGAACTGCATCAGCACGATCGCCACGAGCATTCCGATGGCCGGCCAGGACCGCACCGAGATCGCCACCGCCAGCGCGATGAGCACGAGACCGAGCACCTGCGGCTTCGTCGCTGCGTGCAGACGAGTGGGCACATCGTGGAAGCGCAGCAGACCGATCGCGGCGACCAGACACAGCAGGGCTCCGATCAGGATCAGGATGAGGGCGGCGGTGTCCCAGAAGGCATCCCCGTTCACGATTTCTCCCTCCGAGCGACGAATCGCGCGACGGCGATGGATCCGAACACCCCGATGGCGGCCACGATCAGCAGCACCGGCAGGTTGCGCGTGTGATGGTTGATGGCCATCTCCGCACCCAGCACACACAGCACCTCGGTGAGCAGCACGTCCGAGGCAACGGCGCGGTCGAGGATCGACGGGCCGCGCACGATGCGGATCAGGCTGAGCAGCGCGGCGACACCGAACACCACGATGATCACGATCAACAGGGGATTCATGCCGTCGCCTCCGTTCGTCGCAGCGCGTCCATCTGGTCGCGCGAGCCCACGGCACGAACGATGCGCCGCTCCCACCTGCGCACCTCGGCCTTCGCCTGGCGCAGGCTCTCGTCATCGTCGATGCCCAGCACGTGCAGGTACAGGATGCGGTTCGCGCGGTCGGTCTGCACCACCAGCGAGCCGGGGATCAGCGATGCGGTAACGCCGACGTGAGTCATGATCAGATCGTCGTCCGTCTCCAGCTGAACCCCGATGATCGCGGTTCCCGGATACCGACGCGGGTTCAGCACTTGCAGCGTCACCTGGAGCGAACCCGCCACCACCGCCACGCTGAACGTCACGGCCAGCACCGCGAGGTACCAGACGTTGACGCGTCCGGACAGCTCCACCGGTGGCAGGAGGAAGATGCGGGTGACGACGAAGGCCACGACGATACCGCTCACCAGCGAGAAGGCCGAGAACTCGCCCCAGAGCAGCATCCACACCACGATGAGCCAGACGAAGAACGGCAGCTGCCGCCACAGGGACTGCCAGAACGTGCGACGGGTCTCCGGACTCATGAGGGCACCTCCTCTTCGAGCTGAGACAGCGTGACGGGTGTCGTGAGTGCCGAGCCGATGCGCTCGCACAGCTCGAACAGCGGACCCGCGAACACGGTCAGCGCGATGGTGACCGCCACGAGTCCTGCCGTGGCTCCTGTCATGACGCGAGAGTTGGTGCGCTGCTCGGATGAGTCGTCGGCCGCCGGAGCGTCGCCGAGGTGACGAATGCGCGACTCGGTCTCGGCGGAATCCTCGTCTTCGCGCCAGAACGCGAGGTTCCAGGCACGCATCAGCGCGTACAGCGTGAGCAGCGACGTGATCACACCGGCGGCGATCATCACCCACATCAACGGAGTCCCGGCCTCGGCTGCCGCGACGAAGAGTGCGTACTTGCCGATGAATCCCGAGAACGGCGGAATGCCACCGAGGTTGATCGCCGGGAGGAAGTAGAGCACGGCCAGCAGCGGGGCCGCGGTCATGAGCCCGCGCACCCGCAGGATCGATGTCGATCCGGCCCGGCGCTCGATCAGGCCCACCGCGAGGAACAGCGTCGTCTGCACGATGATGTGGTGCACCGTGTAGTACACCGTCGCACCGTAGCCCGCGGCGGTGCCGATCGCGATTCCCAGCACCATGTAGCCCACGTGGCTGACAAGGGTGAACGACAGGATGCGTTTGAGTTCCGCCTGCGCCACGGCACCGAGAACCCCGACCACCATCGTGGCCACCGCGACGATTCCGAGCACCATCGACATGTCGTTGTCCGGGAAGAGCTGTGTCTCGGTGCGGATCAGCGCATACACACCGACCTTCGTGAGCAGCCCGGCGAACACAGCGGTGACCGGCGCGGGGGCGGTCGGATAGGAGTCGGGCAGCCAGAACGACATCGGGAACACGGCGGCTTTGATGCCGAACGCCACCAGGAGCATCACGTGCAGCACCGTCTGCGTCTCCTGCGGCAGTGTGGCCAGCCGCTCGCCGAGATGGGCGAGATTCACTGTGCCGACCGCACCGTAGATCATGGCGATCGCGGCGAGGAAGAGGATGGACGACACCAGCGAGACCACGATGTAGACCACACCGGTGCGGATGCGCGCGGCGGTTCCTCCCAGCGTGATGAGCACGAACGAGGCCACGAGCAGGATCTCGAATCCGACATACATGTTGAACAGGTCGCCGGCGATGAACGCGTCGAAGATGCCGGCGCCGAGGATCAGGTACGAGGGGAAGAAGATCGAGACCGGAGTGTCCTCATCGCGATCCGCCGCGCCCTGTCCCACGGAGAACAAGAGGACGGCGAGCAGCACGACCGCTGAGACCGCGACGAGCAGGGCGGAGAGGCGGTCGACATAGAGCACGATGCCAAAGGGAACCGGCCAGCCACCGACAGATACCGCAAGCGGCATATCTCCCTGATCGACGATCAGCAACATCGCCGCGGCGACCACGAAGACCGCCGACAGGGTGATCACGGAGACCAGGATCTGCGTGCGACGCTGGCGACCGAACACCAGCGTCAGAGCAGCACCCAGCAGCGGCAGGATCACCACCATCGGGACGAGCGCGTGAGCGGTCATGCGTTCCCCTCCCGAGTGTCGGTGTCATCGTTCTTCGTCTGCGAGACCGGTCGATCAACCGGAGCGTTCTCGTCGATTGCGGACACGTCCCAGCTGTGCAGGATCGTGATGGGCGAGGTGTCCACACCCACGAAGTCGGTGGTGGCGTCGTCGGCGCTGAGGTCGGCGTCGTCGTGGATGACGTCCTCTTCGGCGTCCGAACGCTCGCGCACCGCGAGGTCCTCTTCGTCGTCCTCGACCATGTCGGCCTGTCCCAACTGCCAGGACCGATAGATCAGAGCCAGCAGGAACGCGCTTACCGCGAAGGTGATCACGATGGCGGTGAGCGTGAGCGCCTGCGGCAGCGGATCGCTGATGTCATCTGCGGTGGCGGGGTCGTCGGGATCGTAGAACGCGGAGATGCCGGGCGCTCCCATCACGATGAGCAGCAGCAGATTGATGGCGTTTCCGAGGAGCAGGAACCCGATGAGCACGCGTGTGAGACTTCGTTCGAGCATCGCGTAGACACCGGCGGCGGCCAGCACGGCCATCACGATGATGAGCATCCCGGAGACGTTCATGCAATCACCACGTCATCCGTCAGGTCGTCGTTCTCGTGCAGCTGGCGATCGACCTCCGCGCCGAGGCTGCGCAGCACGTCCAGCACCAGGCCGATGACCACGAGATACACGCCGATGTCGAAGATGGTGGACGAGCCGAACTCGATATGGCCGAGGAAGCCCGCATCGAAGCTCCAGAACGTGGAGGTCAACGCAGGCTGGCCGAACACCATCGGCAGCAGTGCGGATCCGACCGCGAGGAGCATTCCCGCGCCGAGGAGTCGTCCGGCATCCGTCGGGGCTGCGGCTCCGAGTTCATAGCGGCCGCCGGCGATGTAGCGCATCACGAGCGCCATTCCAGCGACGAGGCCGCCCGCGAAACCGCCACCGGGCAGGTTGTGTCCGGCGAAGAGCAGGTACACCGACACCACGATGATCGTGTGGAACAGCAGGCGGACGATCACTTCGAGCATGATCGAGCGGGAGCGCGGATCCATGGTGGAGCCGCCCACCAGCCACGCGCGGGGTGCCAGCGCGTTGCTCGGGTTCTGCAGTGCGATGCTGCCCGTGGTGGTCTCCACGAACGGACGCAGGCGGGTCTTGCGACTGCGCGCTTTCGGCACAGCCCGCAGCTGCGAGAGCAGGTCGGTGCGGTTGGTGACGAACACCAGGGACGCAACGCCGGTCGCGGCCAGCACGAGCACCGACAGCTCCCCCATCGTGTCCCAGCCACGAAGATCGACCAGGGCCACGTTGACGACGTTCTTGCCGTGGCCGAGTTCATATGCGAGCGCGGGGAAGTCGTCCGAGACGGGACGCAGGCTTCGGGCGTCGGTCGCGACCACCACGATGAACGCGAGCGTGAGACCGACGGCGGCTCCGATGATCGCTCGGGTCACCGGCCACACGCTGGCGTGGCGATCCCCCATCCGCGCCGGGATGCGGCGCAGCACCAGGGTGAACGTGACCAGCGTCACCGTCTCCACGAGCACCTGGGTGAGCGCGAGATCCGGCGCTCCCATGGTGGCGAAGAGGACCACCATGCCGAGCCCGGTGACGGAGACGAGGACCACGCCGGTGTAGCGCTTGCGTGCTCGCACGGCCACGATGCCGGCGATGATCATCACCGGTGCCAGCACCAGCTGCGCGGGGTGCTGCCAGGCGTCGATGGCGCCGCGCCAGGAGGGTGAGGCCAGCAGCGCGGGGATCTCCGCTCCCACGAAGACGATGAAGATCGTGCCGACGTAGATCGGAAGCGAGCCCCGCTGGAAGAGGGCGGTGACCAGGACGGACAGCCGGTCCACCGCGTGCTGAGTGCCGACGTACGCGTCGGCTCCCGTGAACGGCAGCAGGTGAGGACGCCGGTCCCAGGTGGCTGCGCGGCTCCACCAGAACACCAGCGCGCCCACCAGGATGGCACCGACCGTGATGAACAGAGGTGCTTCGAAGCCGTGCCACAGCGACAGGTGCGCGTCATATTCCGGTTCGGGAATGCCCGTGGACGAGCGGGGTGCGGTGTTCGCGTACAGCGCCAGCGGGTGATCCAGCAGCGGGGCGACGATGCCGGTCAGAAGGCTCAGTGTCGCCAGGATCGCGGGAGCCAGCACGAAGCCGAACGGCGGACGAGGCCAGGCGATGGAGGGGATCGCGGCACCCGACTCATCGCGCTTTCTCCAGAACGCACCCCAGACGAAACGGATGCCGTACGCCACCGTGAGCGCCGAGCCGAGAGCCAGGCCGATGAGCGCGATCCAGCCCCAGACCGATCCGCCGAGCGCCTCATCGAGGAACGCCGCGAGGGCGCCCTCCTTGCCCGCAAAGCCGATCGTGGGAGGCAGTCCCGCCATACAGGCCACCGCGATGATGGACACGGCCGCCAGTGCCGGGGCTTGTCTGCCGACCCCGGAGAGCTCGTAGACGTCTCGCGTGGACAACTGTCGGTCGATCACACCGACCACGAGGAACAGTGCTGATTTGAAGAGCGCATGTCCGATGAGGAGCGCCATGCCGGCAAGCACCGCGTCTCGAGTGCCGTATCCCAGGATCGCGGTGAGCATGCCGAGCTGGCTCACGGTGCCGAACGCCAGAATGCGCTTGAGGTCGGTCTCCCGCAGCGCCTGCGCACCGCCGAGCAGCATCGTGAAGATGCCCAGGATCACGATGACCGGGCGCCACGGCATGACGTCTGCGAACGCCGGGGCGAACCGCGCCAGCAGGTAGATGCCCGCCTTCACCATCGCCGCCGCGTGCAGGTAGGCGCTCACGGGGGTGGGGGCAGCCATCGCACCGGGCAGCCAGAAGTGGAACGGGAAGATGGCCGATTTGCTGAGCGCGCCCACCAGGATCAGCGTGAGGGCGAGGCCCAGCCACGCGTTCTGCGGCGGATCGGAGAGGATCGCGGTGATGCTGGTCGTGCCGGCCTGAACCACGAGCATCACCGCGCCGACGAACATCACCAGCCCACCGAGCGTGGTCACCAGCAGCGCCTGCAACGCGGCACGACGGCTGGCGGAGCGGCTGTGGTAGTACCCGATGAGCAGGTAGGAGAGCACGCTCGTGGTCTCCCAGAACATCACCAGGACGATCAGGTCGTCGGTGAGCACCAGCCCGTACATGGCGCCGGCGAAGGCGAGGAGGACACCGCCGAAGAGACCGAGCCCTTTTGCCCCTTTGCCCGCGAAGTACCACCGGCAGTAGAGGAGAACCAGGGCACCCACACCGGTGACGATCAGCGCCATGACCCAGCCGAGCAGGTCCATCCGCATGGACAGCGTGATGCCGAGTTCGGGGATCCAAGCGAAGCTCTCGTCGATCTCACCGCCGGCCAGAATCGTGGGCGCTTGCGCCGCGGCGTGGACGAAGGCAAGGGCGGACAGAGCCGCGCCGAGGAGGAAGCCGTTAGAACGCCAGCGCTTCATCAGAGCGGGCAGGATCAACGGAACCACCGCGAACGCGGTGAGAAGAAGCAGCATGGGCGACCTCCGGACTCGTCGGTCGGCAGTACGTCGACACAGGCGGGCGGGGTATGACCATTTTACAGGCTCACAGCCAGCTCCCGGCGAAAATCAAGTCATCCCAGTAAAACTCCGACACGATCCGGGCATTCTGACGCCGGCGCGAGATGCCGTGGAACTCCTCCATCCGGAGGTTGTTCGCACGGCACGGCACAGCACCGCGCACGTGTGCCCCGGGACGTCGCTCGGCTCAACCCTGCAGGGGGCTACCGGTCTCCGAGAGGAATGCGGCTCGAATGTCCTCCACTGAGAACGACGAGTACAGCAGGAATCGTGACGCGTCGGCGTCGGTGAGGAACGACACATACCGGTCTCCTGATGCCGTGTTCCACGCGATGGTGACGGTGCCCGGCGCACGCGAGACCAGATATCCGCCGTGCATCCCAACCCCCAGCGGCGCTCGGAGATCGAGGGCCAGACGTGGCACACCGTTCCGATATCGAACGCTGTTTCCGATGGCGAACGACAGGTAGCGGTCC
This sequence comes from Microbacterium sp. ZW T5_56, assembly GCF_044987425.1. NCBI lineage: Bacteria > Bacillati > Actinomycetota > Actinomycetes > Micrococcales > Microbacteriaceae > Microbacterium > Microbacterium sp. ZW T5_56. Next base: position 17,866 of record NZ_JBJDRI010000051.1, read on the forward strand.
ACCTCGTACAGCGAGTTTGTGGTCAGCAGCGGTGGCGTGAGTACACCGCGCTCCCGCCGCCCGACCACGTATGTGCCCTGCTCCACCGTGCACACGAAGTCGGGTTCACCTCCGATGAGCCCGAACGCCAACGAATTCCGATCGGCGACGGGAGTAGTCGGCTCCTCCCAGAAGAAGCGTCCCTGTGCGGCGTAGTCGGCGAGGCCGACCATCGTCTCGCGATAAGTCATCGAATCACCCCGTACTTGTCGATGAGGTCGGCGACACTGACCCAGAGTGACCGTGAGGTGTCGACGAAGAGAATCTGCCAGCCTCCACCAGGAAACCCGAGTGCGGGTGCCACCACGGAGATCTCCGGCTGAATCGGGGCCGGCAAGACCCCCGTGAGTTCGTAGGTGTGGTACTCGAACTCCGAGTGATAGGGCGTCACACTCCGCATCTCGAACGCCGTTCCGCGTACGGCAAGATGGACGCCGCTCTCAGCCCCGACGCGATCGAGGTGCTGGAACTCCGGGTAGTCATTCAGCAGTGCCGCAATGCTGTCGTATCGAACCCGAGAGCCCGGTTGAGCACCGTGATTCTGCGGCCACCGCACCCGCGCCTGCATCCGCGCAGCTGCCTCGCCCGGCAGCGGCGCCGGGCCGCCCCTGTCATCAGTCATTGCCCCTCCATTCGAATAGTTCCAGCCAGTTCACCGTCGAGTGCTCTGCGCCGCGTGTCCAGGGAGGTACAGAACCGAAGACCGGGCTCCCGTCAACCCTCATCACGGCTTCGCGGACTTCGGCGGGCGAGTACCGCGCACCCAACATGACATAGCGGGCGTGGTAATCACCCGATCGGAAGAACTTCTCGGTCCCGTGCTCGTTCCACCGAATGACCAGTTTCCCGTCATCCTCAGCGACGTCATATCCGCCGAAACGGCCAGGGCGCACTTCCGGAACAAGCCCAAACCGCAGCTCAGGCAGTCCGACATACTGCCGAAAACCCCCTTCTAAGGTGAACATCAAGTACTTATCGAGAGCCTCGACAGAGTTTGTCACAACGTCTTCTGACAACAGCTTCCCGCGACTGTAGTCTCGGACGGTGAAGTTGCCGTCAGCCCAGGACACCCAGGTGTCGGGATCACCACCAACGATAAGGACCTGGGCCCCCGGCGGACGGTCAGGATCAGAATGCCACTCGACAGGTTGACCCCAATGGTGCTCACGCGCGAAGACGATGAACGCCTCCAACGCCTCCCACTCATTGTTCACTTGAGAACTCCATATGGTGATTTGAGCTGGCCAACAGAGATCCACTCGCCGGAATTGGTATCAAGGAAGCGAAGCTGCCAGCCACCGCCGGGGAATCCGTTCGCCGGCGCGATAACAGAGATCTCGGGCTTGATATGTGGAGGAAGAGTTCCGACGATGTCATGCTCATGCACCGCGCCGTCGTTTCCTGGCCACCGCACACCTCCCGGCTCTCGCCAACAGCACGATCCGCGCCCGCTTCACCAGTCCCGCACGAACCGTGCTCGCTCGCGTCCACCGCCACAACTCCGACTCGTCGCCCTCGAACAGCCGCAAAGCAGGAGGAGAATTCGCCATGGCCAACTCTCCCAAACCACCAACTATTTAAGAACTAACGATACGCCACACCAGCGCGACATTGCGCAGATGCACGTTGGACTCGGACGTCAAAGCTGCAGAGGTGTCCCAGACGGACGGTCAATCAAGAGGATGGGTCCGCCTGCTTCACGGTGGATCGCGATGTCGGATCCCACCGGAAGGTAGAGCAGAGGGAGGACTGCAGGCTCGATCTCGACGACGGTGTTGAAGCTGACAACGGTCATGTTCGCGGGTACGGATAGGTATGCGTCGTCGTCGATGGCTGACAGGAATCGCCAACCGTTGTCGACCTCGGTAGCGGGCTCCTCGCGGAATGCCCAGCGAATGGGAGCGACGCCCTCGAGGGCGTTGCGCGAGATGATCGAGCCTCCGCTGTTGCGGACAAACTCAGTGGGTGGCGACATAGTCTTCCATTCACTTGAGGATGCTGGCTCGGTACGGAACGGCGCGTGCGTAGCCCAGAGGTGTCGCGCCGCGTGACGACGGAGTTTCGAAGTCGAGGCGGACGGGCTGCTCGAACCAGAGGTTGTAGATGGGCTCGAGGTCCTCGTCTGTCAGGTTGATGCGAAGGACCTCGCAGAAAACTAGGCCGCCTCGCGGGCTCACCGCGTTGACGTCCGCACCGAGAGCGATGAGCCGCTTGGCAATGCTCACGTCACGCGCGACATCATGCTTGACCTGCCCGAAGAGCACGTGAAGCTCGGCGTATCCCTCGGAGTCTGCTGCGCCGAGCGGGCAGCCGCGATCGAGCAGCCACTCTGTCGATTGGGTCTGCTGCACGGATAGGTGACATCTGATCTGGCTTGCCTGGGAGGGCGGCCTGGAAGGATGTCATTGTGCCCAAGCCTTACCCCACCGAGTTTCGTGACGATGTCGTGCGCGTCGCGCGGAGCCGCGAGGCCGGAGTCACGATCGAGCAGATCGCGAAAGATTTCGGCGTCCACCCGATGACCTTGCAGAAGTGGCTCCAGAAGGCCGCGGTCGACGACGGCGGCAAGCCCGGCGTGACGCGGAACGAGGCAGCGGAGGTGCGTGAGCTGCGCAAGCGGAACCGGCTCCTCGAGCAGGAGAACGAGGTCCTTCGGAAGGCTGCGGCGTATCTGTCGCAGGCGAACCTGCCGGGAAAATGATGTACCCGCTCGTGACTGAGCTCGCCGACGCGGGGATCCCCGTGACGGTGACGTGCCGGGTATTGAAGCTCTCTCGCCAGCCCTACTACCGGTGGCTCGCGAACCCGATCACGGCCAGCGAGATCGTGGAGGCGTATCGCGCGAACGCCCTGTTCGACGCGCACCAGGACGACCCCGAGTTCGGACACCGGCTCCTCGCCGACGAGGCCCGTGAGGCCGGCGAGGCGATGGCGGATCGGACCGCGTGGCGAATCACGTCCGAGAACCAGTGGTGGAGCGTGTTCGGGAAGAGGCGCGGCCGCAACGGCAAGAAGCCGGGCCCCGCGGTCCACGACGACCTCTGCACCGTGACCGACGCGGACGGCCGGGTGCGGCACGAGTTCACCGCCGACGGCCCGAACCAGCTCTGGCTGACCGACATCACCGAACACAAGACCGCGGAGGGCAAGCTCTACCTCTGCGCGATCAAGGACGTGTTCGGGAACAAGATCGTCGGATACTCCATCGACTCCCGGATGAAGGCGAGTCTCGCCGTTCGCGCCCTGGAGAACGCCGCCCAGATACGCGGTCAGGTCGCCGGCTGCGTAGTGCATTCCGACCGCGGGTCGCAATTCCGCAGCCGGAAGTTCCTGCGCGCGCTGACCCGCCACCGCCTGGTCGGATCGATGGGCCGAGTCGCCTCCTGCGGTGACAACGCCGCGATGGAATGATGCGACGAATCGTTGTGCCCATTCTCTTGAGAGCGCGCTGGCTTCTATCCTGGTGCTTGTCCGGGGATCAGCGAGGCTCTACCCATCATCTGGGTGAAGACGCTGAGGGACACGGCGAGGTCCCCGCGATTGAGGTGGCTGGGGTGTGGCGTTCCCCCCAAGGGCAGGAACGGGGCGTAGAAGAACGCTTCGTAGAGTTCCGGTTGTCCGAGCCGTGCGATGCCCGCTGTGTAGTCGCCTCGTTGCAGCCAGGTGTCGAGGTAGCGGGGGTCCTCAAGGAACGAGAACAGCGTCTCGAACTGCGGGGCAATGTTGCGGATCTCGCCGATCCGGTACAGCACATGACGGATGACGCCTCCCGGTGTCCCGTCAGGCTGCCAGACGAAAAGGTCACCCATGCCGGTGGCAAGGAAGGGGATCGCGCCCTGAGTGTCGGTGAACCACTCGGACAAGTACGGCTGGTACTTCGCCGGATCGATGATGCGGACGTAGCCGTCTTCGCCGATGAATCCCGTACCCCACTCGCGCCACAGCGTCACCAGCTCTGTCGGGAAACCCTGCCACGCGGCGAGCGACGCGAGAGTCTGCTCCGGTACCGGCGCCGCTGCCCGGTAGGTCGTGAATGTCGCCATTACGGTGTGTCCTTCCCTGCGGTGGAACTTACCCCGGTGGACCGCCAGTCGTAGCCGAGGATATCGGTGAACGGGTCCACGACGAGTCCCACGGTCTCTTCGTCAAGCTTCGGCCGTGCCGCAAGCGCAAGAACTGCAATCTTCAGAGACAGCGTGACGCTGTTCAGCGTGAACCGCTCCGCCGTGTTCGATGTCGGGGGGTATGAGCGTCTCAGTTCTTGAATGAGGTCCGCGGCGACAGACGTCAGCGCTGAGCTGTGTGCTGCCGACCACCTCACCTTGAGCACTCGGCGCTGGGCGTCCCGCACGTCCTTGCCGCGCGTCGCGGATTCGACGAGGGTTACCGCCTCGGCAGGGAGCGTGCGTGCTGCCTGCACGAACTCGGCGACCTGGTCACCGTTGATTCCGAGCTTGTTCATATGTCAGATCCTAGGCCGGACCGCCACAACAGCGATCTACTGTTCCTCGTGAATGGGCGGCGGCATAGCTTATCGTCGAGGGCCATCTACAACTGTGAAGTTCACATTCAGACGAACATCACCGAAGAGCTCGGGCGGCAGGCCCGAATCCTCAAGCGCCTGTCGAAGATCACTGATCATCTCATCTCGGCGGTCTTGCCATTGCCTTCCTATGGAGGAGTTGATATTGCTGTCTCCAAACCCTGCGATTTGGTTCGGGTTTCCACCGGGGTATTGATCCGGGCTGTGTATTCCGACCTGACCATTGATCTCATCCTCGGCGGCTCGGACGGCGTCAGCTCGCGATACGCCAGGGCCAACCAGTGTATCTGCTCTCGCCTGAATCCAATCGTCCTTGTATTGCACCTGCGTATTGAGGCGCTTCTCAATTTCGTATCGCTCAAGGTTTGCGGTCCACTCGTCGAAGCTCAGTTGTTTCATCGAATCCTGTTGCACGTCGATCTGTCTGATCATTTCTTGCAGGTCGTGCGTTGACTGGGTTCGATTGAATGTGACGCTCACCTCCTCGGCGAGGTAAAGGACGCCGTCGCGAACGACGACCGTCGGTGGTTCGGCGTCGATGAATGGGCGCAGTTCGTCTGGGATTTCGTTTGGATCGATCAGGCGACCGCTATTGGTAAGTCCTGAGTTGGACGGAACATCGGGGTTTACTGGACCGATGTTGCCGTTGGGCCCGTGGGGGAGCGAGTCGTAGTGCGGGTGGATCGGGTCGTAGCGAGGATCGTTCTTGAGATGATCCGGGAGTTCGTTGTGGAGGCGCACCCGATCTGCTGGAGTCAGGTCGCTCGAAGGGGTATCCCCGTATGGGGGCTTACCTCCGCCACCGCCGCCTCCTGGGCCGCCGCCCCCTGAGCCACCTCCGCC
>NZ_JBJDRI010000052.1:0-22808 GCF_044987425.1 Microbacterium sp. ZW T5_56
GGGCGGCGCAACCGGCCGGAAGTCAGGGGTGGGCGGGAGCTGCGGGTTCGTCGGGTCCTGGGGCGTTGTCATCGTCGTCCTTCGGGAGCGTGCAGAAACTCTCGGCCACCAGCGCCGCGATGACGAGCATGACACCCGTCCCGACGGTCACGGCGATGACCGTCATCGAGCCTACCCGTGGTGGCACCGGACGCAGCAGCAGGAAAACTGCCAGTCCGAGCGCGAATCCGCCGATCGCCGAGCCCAAGACGCTCGACGCCTTGGCCAGCACCGCCACCCGCAGCGCACGGAACGGGTCGACGCGGGCACCGCCGTGGGTTGCCCGCCGGATCGGCCAGGCCAGAATCAGCACGGCGATCGCGATGATCACCTGAGCCACCGCGAGCACCCAGTCGGGAGTGAACGTGGATCGCCCGAAACTCGTCAGCAGCAGGTCGGTGCCGTACCCCAGCACCGCTGCGATCGCCGCGATCAGGGCGAGAACCGCTCCCCGTGTGCGCTTCATGAGCGCAGCCCCGCCAACAGGTCGGCGACGCGGCCGTGTCCCGGAAGGACAGCGTCGGGATCCAGCTCAGACCACGGGCCCAGCACGAAGCTGCGCTCGTGCGCGCGCGGGTGCGGCAGCGTGAGCTGGGGGTCGGTGCTGTGCAGATCGCCGTAGGAGATCATGTCGAGATCCAGCGTGCGATCGCCCCACCGCTCGAGGCGGACCCGACCGTGTTCGCTCTCGATACGCTGCAGATAGCCCAGCAGCACGGTCGGCGCGAGCCGGGTGCGGATGATCGCGACGGCGTTAAGATACTCCGGCTTGCTCGGGTCGGGACCCGTCGGTGTCACGGCAACCGATCGGATCACCGGGGAAAAGCGCAGGTCATCCACCAGCGGCAGTCGACCGATCTCCGCCGCGGCTGCCTCGAGCGTGCCTTCGCGATCCCCGAGGTTGGATCCCAGCGCGATCACGACGTCCACGGCCTTGCGTCCGGTGCGCTCCGGAGTCGGCAGGGCGCGGGCCAGGTCGCGGCTCACGAGCGTTCCCGATGCACGGTGACGGAGACGTCGGAGAAGGCGCGCTCGATCGGCGCGTGCGGTTTATGAACGGTGATCGACACCGCTCGCACCCGCGGGTCCGAGAGCGCGGCGGTCGCGAGGCGGTCCGCCAGCGTCTCGATGAGGTCCACCGGCTCGCCGCCGATGATGTCGGCGAAGGTCTCGGCCAGCTCTCCGTAGTGCACGGTGTCGCGGACGTCATCGCTCGCTGCGGCGGGTGCCAGGTCAATCCGCAGCGTGGCATCGACGGTGAAGTCCTGCCCCTGCTCGCGCTCGAAGTCGAAGACCCCGTGCCGCCCGAAGACGGTGAGGCCGGTCAGCGTGATCTCATCCATCACTGCCACCCTCCCATGCCCGGCATGCATCGCACACGCCGAGGATCGCGCGCCGCTTCGACCGGCTCACGGAATGCCGCGCGACCGATGGGACCCGGTGCCCGGCGTTCGCGATGGCTCAGGTCGGAGCGGAACGGCTCCTTGCGGAAGTGCTCGGTCATCGCTCTTCCCCTTTCCACGCCGACCGCACGGCCAGCGCATCGCGCGTGGCCGCGGCGTTGTGCACACGCACCGCCCATGCACCCGCGTCGGCCGCGAGCACGCTGGTGACCGCCGTGGCCAGATCCCGACGCTCCTCGTCCGCGTCATCACCGAGAACGGGCAGGAAGAAGCGCTTGCGACTCGTGCCGACGAGGACCCGCAGCCCCAGCGCCGTAACCGCATCCAGCTCACGAAGCAGAGCCCAATTCTGTTCGGCCGTCTTCGCGAAGCCGATGCCCGGATCCAGCACGATGCGCGACGGATTGATCCCGGCAGCCGCCGCCTGCTCGACTCGGTCGAGGAGTTCCGCTGCCACCTCGTCGCCGATACGGGCATACTCCGCTCGCGCGTACATGTCGGAGGAGGGGCCGCGCCAGTGTCCCAGCACGTAATCGGCGTCCGTCTCGGCCACAGCGGCGAGCATCTCGGGATCTGCCAGACCGCCGGCCACGTCGTTCACGTACCGAGCGCCCGCGGCTACCGCAGCCCGCGCCGTGGCCGCGTTCATGGTGTCCACCGACAGCACGGCGCCTTCGGCAGCGAGCGCCTCGATCACCGGAACCACGCGATCGATCTCGACGGAGACGGGTACGCGTTCCGCACCGGGCCGCGTCGATTCGCCGCCGATGTCCAGCACGGTGGCGCCGTCGGCTCGGAGGCGTCGTCCCTGCTCACGCGCGGCGGTCGTGTCGAGATACCGACCCCCGTCGCTGAACGAATCGGGGGTGACGTTCACGATGCCCCAGATGCCGATCATCGCGGGTCCGTTCCGGGGTCCCCACCGCGGGCGATCAGCGCGATGATCTCGCTGCGCGCGGCGGGTTCCGACAGAGCTCCGCGGGCGGCGACGGTGATCGTGGAGGCCAGGGGCTGGCGACCGCCGCGGGCTGTCACGCACTGATGGCTGGCGTCGAGCACGACGAGCACGCCGCGGGCCGCCAGCGCCGTCGCGATGGTGTCGGCGATCTGCTCACCGAGTCGTTCCTGCACCTGCGGCCGTGCGGCAAGGATGTCGACCACCTTGGGCAGTGCCCCCAGTCCCACCACCGCGCTTCCCGGCAGGTACGCGATGTGCGCGATGCCGAGGAACGAGAGCAGATGGTGCTCGCACGTTGAGCGGAACTGGATGTCGCGCAGGATGACCGCGCCGCTCGGCTCCGTCTCTGGTGCCGGACCGTGGGCCACACTGATCGTGTGAGCGAGTGGGGCTGCCGGGTCTTCGCCCACCCCGGCGAAGAACTCCGCGTACGACGCCGCGACCCGGTCCGGTGTTCCCACCAGGCCGGGTCGAGCGGGATCTTCGCCGATCGCCTCGATCAGCTCCCGGACGAGGGCGGCGACGCGAGGCTGGTCGACGCTCACGTCAGGCGGTAGCCGGTCGGGGGTGTCCGCCACCCGTCTCGGGCTGCGCCGCGGTGGCGGTTGCGGCCGTGCGCGCGTCAGCCTGCTCTGCCGCAACATTCGCGGCACGCGGGATCTGGATCGGAGGCAGCGCCGAAACCGGACGCCGGTCGCTGGAGAGCCACTGCTGACGCGGCGGCAGCTTCTTCACATCCTTGAAGATCTCCTCGAGCTGCACGTGGTCCAGCGTCTCCTTCTCCATGAGCTCGAGAGCGAGGCGGTCCAGGATGTCGCGGTTGGCGTTGATGACCTCATACGCCTCGTTGTGCGCCTGCTCGATGAGGTCGCGCACCTGCTGATCGACGCGCTCGGCGACCGACTCGGAGTAGTCGCGGTCATGGCCCATGTCGCGGCCATAGAACATCTCACCGCTGCCGCCACCGAGCTTCACCGGGCCCACGGCCGCGGTCATGCCGTACTCGGTGACCATCTTGCGGGCCGTGGAGGTGGCCTTCTCGATGTCGTTCGCGGCACCCGAGGTGGGGTCGTGGAACACGATCTCCTCGGCCACACGACCACCCATGGCATACGCCATCTGGTCCTGCAGCTCGTTGCGGGTGACGGAGTACTTGTCATCCAGCGGCATCACCATCGTGTAGCCGAGTGCCTTGCCGCGGGGCAGGATCGTCATCTTGGTGACCGGGTCGGTGTGGTTCATCGCCGCAGCGGCGAGAGCGTGACCGCCCTCGTGGTACGCGGTGATGAGCTTCTCCTTGTCGTTCATCACGCGCGTGCGGCGCTGCGGTCCGGCGATGACACGGTCGATGGCCTCATCCAGCGCGCGGTTGTCGATCAGCTGCGCGTTGGAGCGCGCGGTGAGCAGCGCGGCCTCGTTCAAGACGTTCGCGAGATCGGCACCGGTGAAACCCGGGGTCTTGCGGGCGACGACCTCGAGGTCGACCGAGTCGGCCAGCGGCTTGCCGCGTCCGTGCACCTCGAGGATGCGCAGGCGACCCTTCAGATCGGGAGCATCGACGCCGATCTGACGATCGAAGCGACCCGGGCGAAGCAGCGCGGGGTCGAGGATGTCGGGGCGGTTGGTGGCCGCGATCACGATGACGTTGGCCTTGGGGTCGAAGCCGTCCATTTCGACGAGCATCTGGTTCAGGGTCTGCTCGCGCTCGTCGTGACCGCCGCCCATACCGGCTCCGCGGTGGCGACCGACGGCGTCGATCTCGTCGATGAAGATGATGGCGGGCGCGGATTCCTTCGCCTGTGTGAACAGGTCGCGCACGCGGCTGGCGCCGACACCGACGAACATCTCGACGAAGTCCGAGCCGGAGATCGAGTAGAACGGAACGCCCGCTTCACCGGCAACGGCGCGCGCGAGCAGGGTCTTACCGGTTCCGGGAGGGCCGTACAGCAGCACACCCTTGGGGATGCGGGCACCGAGCGCCTGGAACTTGCTGGGCTCCTTGAGGAAGTCCTTGATCTCCTCAAGCTCCTCGATCGCTTCGTCTGCACCGGCGACATCGGCGAACGTGACGCTGGGCATGTCCTTCGTGGCGAGCTTCGCGCGCGACTTGCCGAACTGCATCACCTTGCCGCCGCCCTGGGCGTTGGACAGCATCAGCCAGAACAGCAGACCGAGCAGCAGCATCGGGATCAGCAGCGACAGCATGCTTCCCCACCAGTTGGGCTGCGGCACCGCGTCGTTGAAGCCCTCCTTGGGAGCGGCCTCGTTGACTGCCTCTACGACATCGGCTGCGCGCGCGCCGATGTAGTAGAACTGCACCGAGGTTGCACCCTCGTACGCCTTGTCGAGCTTGAGGTCGACGCGCTGGTCGCCGTCGGTGATGACCGCTTCGGTCACCGTGCCGCTCTTCAGGAGGTCGAAGCCCTCTTCGGTCTTGACCTCCTTCGCGCCGGTCAAGCCGGAGATGAGGAAGAAACCGACCAGAAGCAGCACTCCGATGAGCGCCACATAGATGAGCGGATTGCGGGTGAGCTTCTTGAAGTCCATGGTGCGGGGATTCCCCAATGCCCTTCTGTCGACAGACGCCTCTCGGCGTATCCCTCAGGCTATCCTGACGTTCCTTTGGCCTTGCTGGTATTCGCCCACGGCGTACGCGTGGGAATGTCCAGCCCGCGCGGGAGAACTCAGCTGTAGACGTGCGGGGCGAGGACCGCGACATCGCGCAGGTTGCGGTAGCTCTCGTTGTAATCCAGGCCGTAACCCACGACGAAGTCATTCGGGATATCGAAGCCGACATAGCGGCAGTCGATCTCGACCTTTGCGGCCTCGGGCTTGCGCAGCAGGGCGAGCACCTCGACGGAGGCCGCACCGCGGGACGCGAAGTTCTCCAGCAGCCACGACAGGGTGAGCCCGGAGTCGATGATGTCCTCGATGATCAGCACGTGCTTGTCGTGGATATCGGTGTCGAGGTCCTTGCGGATCTGCACCACACCGCTGGATTTGGTGCTGGCACCGTAGGAGGACACGGCCATGAAATCAAGCGGCACCAGGATGGGCAGCGCACGGATGAAGTCGCTCATCACCATGATCGCGCCCTTGAGGACACCGACCAGCACGAGGTCCTTGCCCTCGTAGTCCACGGCGACCTGCTGCGCGAGTTCGCGCAGTTTCTCGTGGATCTGCTCCTCGGTGACGAGGACGTCGGTCAGGTCATCGGCGATGTCGGCTGCACGCATGGAGCAATTCTAGGGGCCGCGCCTGTTGTGTAATTCCCCGGTGGTACGGCACAGTGGGGCTTGCGCGGGCTGCCCGATGGCCCATCACGCGCGCCTCTCTACGAAAGGATCTCCCATGGCTGGGATTGAGGACATCCTCGCGAATCTTCCGATCGGCGACATCGCCGCGAAGCTGGGCGTGGACCCCGCAACGGCGACGCAGGCGATCAAGGAGGGTGGCGCGACCATCCTCGGCGGTCTTCACCGCAATGCCGAGAGCGAGGATGGCGCTGCCGCCATTCAGCAGGCGCTCAAGAAGCACGACGCCGACATCGACGTCAGCAATGTGGACGAGGCCGACGGTCAGAAGATCCTCGGACACATCTTCGGCTCCGACAAGCAGGTCGTGGAGCAGAAGCTCACCGAGGACAAGGCCACGGCCGGTATCGACTTCGGCAAGCTGCTGCCGATCCTCGCTCCGATCATCATGAACGTCCTCGCCAAGCAGTCCTCCGGCTCGGCTCCCGCTACGGCGGGCGCGGAGACTTCGAGCGGCGGCATCGGCGACATCATCGGCGGCCTGCTGGGCGGTCTCACCGGTGGCGGCACCTCGTCGTCCTCCGGCGGCGGCATCGACCTCGGCGGTCTGCTCAGCGGCCTCGGCGGGCTCTTCGGCGGCAAGAAGTAACACGACACTCAGACGGCGGTGCACCTTCGTGTGCACCGCCGTCTGCTGTTCTTCGATGTCACCTCTGGTACGGCGTCGTTCGCGTCGGCGTGATGAACGCTCGGGTGACGACATCGACCTCGGCAGTCTCCCCAGTGGCCACCGCGGCCTGTTCTCTGGCAAGAACTCACTCCGCTGCGGACGTCGGCGCACCTCCGTTGTTTGTTTTTCGACATCACCCCTGGTGCGATGCCGTTCGAGTCGTCATGATGGGGCCGATCAGACGGGGGTCGGTATGAACGCGGGGGATGCAAACAGCAGCGGGCGGGGTCGAGAGCGTATGGGCACGTGGTTCGCAGTGCGCGTGTACGGCTTGGCCGCGATCTTCTTCGTCGCCGTAGTGGCGCTGATGATCGGATGGACGCAAGGCGCAGCGGGGCAGGCGGCGCTGACGGTGGGGGTGATCGCGCTCGGTATCTGCGGCGCCATCGGCATCACGTTCGCGATCTTCCCGGGGAGCAGGAAATGAGCGCGGTCGAGGTGCTCGGGGCGATCAGCGTCGTTCTCGCGATGGTGGGGGCACTGGCGGTCGTCGCGGCCCTGGCGTGGCTCATCGTGGGGCTCACGACGTCGTGGAAATCACGCCCGGCACGCGTGGTGCGGATGATCTTCTTCATCCTGGGGATCACGTGCGCCGTGCTGGGGGCGATCCTCGCCTGGGTCCATCCCTGACGCACGCTGTTCGCGGATCAGCGAGCAGTGAAGGTCAGGCGATTGCCGGTGCGAGACGCTGTGCACGCCGGCAGATCGAGCGGCCCCTGTCCGCGCCAATCGGTGACCAGTCGCGCCACCTCGAGGGTCTGAGCACGCGTGAGGCTGACCCCGAACTCGCTCGATACGACGTGTCGGATGATGCGATTGCGGAGCGCGGCGGGGTTCGCGGCGAGAGCGGGGACCGACACGGCGATCCCGGCCTCGGCATGTTCGACGATGTCCTCGATGGTCTCCTCGATCATCTCGGCGAACGCCTCGTTGTCCTCGCGCAGCTGCTCGGCAGTGCGGGCCAGTGCCTGCGCGATACCAGGGCCCAGCTCCGTCTCCAGCACCGGCAGCACCGTGGTGCGCACTCGCACGCGGGTGTATCGAGCGTCGGCGTTGTGGGGGTCATGCCACGGTGTGAGATCCTGCGCGATGCACGCCGCCCGCACGGTTTCGCGACGGATGTCGAGTAGCGGACGGAGTCGACGACCGGCGACGTGTGCCATCCCCTGCAGGCTGGCGGCGCCAGACCCGCGCGCGAGTCCGAGCAGGACCGTCTCCGCCTGGTCGTCGAGGGTGTGCGCCAGCAGGATAGGGCCGGCACCGGCTTCGTCGGCCGCGCGCTCCAACGCGTCATACCGCGCGGTGCGCGCGGTTGCCTCGGGTCCGTCTGGATGATTCGCGTCGACGCTGACCGCGACGACGATCGCATCCAGACCGAGTGCGCGCGCCTGTGCTGACGCTCGCGCGGCGACATCCGCCGATCCATCCTGGAGCCCGTGGTCGATCGTGACCGCACGGGCGCGGATGTCGAGCTTCGGCGCCTCGAACGCGACCGCGGCCGCGAGCGCAAGGGAATCGGCACCCCCGGAGAGGGCGACGATCACGTCCGTACCGCGATGAGGCTCCAGCGCGGTACGCACGGCACGGCGGATCTCGGCGACGGCGGGGTTCAGGGACGGCACTCCCCCACGCTACCCGCTGCGTGCCGCGTCGCCCGTGGTGGGTTGGGTGGGCGGTGACGTCGTGAGTTGAGGACGTGGCGCGAGCATAGGGCCACCGCGCGCGCCACGTCCTCGTTTCGCGGCAATCCACTCAGCGGTCATCGACATGTCCGCCGCTGGCAGTGCAAGGTGGTGCCGTGAGGTGAGGACGGCACCGTGAGGATAGGGCCACCGCGCGCGCCACGTCCTCGTTTCGCCACAATCCACTCAGCGATCATCCCCAGCCAGGGGCACTTCGCGCTCTTCCTGCTCCTGTTGGCTCCCCTCCTCACGTCACTGATCTCGCGAGCGTTGCCGGGGAGTCAGTCGGATGCGCGGATGAAGCGCGCAGACTCGGGCGAGTAGGCTGGTCCCGCATTCCGTCCTGACTTCTCAAGGAGCACACGCATGGGCGCTTACACCGCCACCATCGAGATCCCCCGTGGCAGCCGCGTCAAGTACGAGGTCGACCACGAAACCGGCCGCGTCATGCTGGACCGCGTTCTGTACACGGTCTTCGGTTACCCGGCTGACTACGGCTTCTTCGACAACACGCTGGGTGAGGACGGCGACCCGCTCGACGTGCTCCTGCTCCTCGACCAGCAGCTCTACCCGGGCGTCGGTGTCGACGTCCGCCCCGTTGCCGTTCTGAAGATGAGCGACGAGGCCGGTGGCGACGACAAGGTTGTCGCCGTGCTCGCGAAGGACCCGCGCTGGGCGCACATCCAGGACGTCGATGACATCCCGGAGTTCACGAAGAAGGAGATCTCGCACTTCTTCGAGCACTACAAGGACCTCGAGCCCAACAAGTGGGTCAAGGTCGACGAGTGGGCGAACGCCGCCGAGGCCGAGCGTCTCGTGGTCGAGGCCTTCGACCGCGCCAAGACCGAGGGTCACTGACCTCACACGTCGAAACGGCCGCCCGGTTCGGGCGGCCGTTTCGCGTTTCCGGGGACTGCGGCCACGTCACCGGGTGCGCTTCAGGGTGACGAAGGTGCGCTCGGGTGTGAGCACGACCCGTGGCAGCAACGACCGCTGTCAGTTCCGGCGGGATGACTACCGCGGCCATTGGTCTCACGAACAGCAGCCACCGGGTCCTCGGCCGACAATTCCTGAGACCAATCACACGACTGGTCTCTGATGATGCAGCCAGCAGGCGACATGAGCGCGGAAACTGAGACCGCATGATCGCGGCACAGCAATGGCCCCCGCCGAAGCGGGGGCCATCGTCGTACTGTCGATCAGACCTCGATGCCGAACTGCGCCATGAAAGGCGTCGGGTTGGTGGTTGAGCCGTTGACGTACACCTCGTAGTGCACGTGGCATCCGAAGGAGTTGCCGGTATTGCCCTCGAGTGCGATCACATCGCCGGCATTGACCCATTGGCCGTAGCCGACGAGCAGGCCGCCGTACTGGATGTGACCGTACCCGGTGGCGATGCCGGATCCGTCGTCATTGGAGATGCGGATGTAGTTGCCGTACCCGCCGTTGTAGCCGGAGTAGGCGACGGTGCCGGAGTGCGCGGCGTAGATGTAGCTGCCGCAGCCGGAGGCGAGGTCGACACCCTCGTGGAAACTCGAGGCGCAGTAGCCGCTACCGCACTGGGAGTAGCGGGGGCCGTAGTCGGAGGTCTCGACGCCGTTGCTGGGACGAACCCAGCCGCCGCTGCCATTTCCGCCGTTGCCGCCCGAGGTCGGGGGCGTGTAATCGCCGCCACCGGTGTCGCCGCCACCGGAATTGTTGTTGTTATTGTTCTGCTGCTCCTGCTCGCGACGCTGACGCTCTTCCTCGGCGGCGCGCTGGCGCTCCTCCTCGGCGGCCTTCTCGCGCGCGATGCGCTCCTCTTCGGCAACCCGCACGCCCTCTTCATAGGCGGCGACGACCTTCGTCGTGTTGTCCTTGAGAGCGGCGAGCTGCGCCTCGAGGGTGGCGAGGTTGGCCTGCTGCGCTTCCAGAGCGGCCTGGGCTGCCTGCGCTGCTTCCTGAGCGGCGGCGAACTTCTGCTGCGCTTCGAGCTGGAGGCGGTCACGCTCCGCGCGCTGCACCTCGGCCTGGTTCGTGAGCGACTGCGCGTTGTTGCGGGCGAGAACGGCGGCGTCGTAGATCGCCTTGTTCTGCTCGAGCAGCATGTCGGCCTGACCCAGCTCGCTGAGGATGTCGTCAGCGGACTTCGCGGAATCGGAGAAGAACAGCTGAAGCGTGGTGTCGTCGCCGCCGTTGCGGTAGAGCTGCGCGGCGACTTCGCCGGCCTTCTTGGCCGCATCGGTGGCAGCCTGCGCCTGCTGGTCGGCCTGCGATTGGAGGGTGTCGGCCTTCGACGAGGCGAGCGCGAACGCCTGCTGAGCGTCGAAGTAGGCGTTACCCGCATCCTGCGCGGCCTGCTGCGTCGTGGCGACGTTGTTGTTGAGGGTGGCGATGAGCCCCTCGATCTCGGTGATCTGCCCAGCCTTGGCGGACTCGTCGTTCTTCGCTGCCTGTACGTCGTCCCACGACGGGTAGGTCACCGCGAATGCAGCCGGCGCACCGGGAGCCATGATGGTGCCCGCCACCGCGAAGGTGAGCGCGGCCAGGCCCAGGATGAACCGGCGCGGTCGGGGCGATGTGTGGCGTGAGCGTACGCTCGACGCGCCACGCTTCCGACGCGTGTCAGTACCGGTAAGCAAGATGAGTCCTCCAGACTGCAGGGTCAGTCACATCAACCACAGTAACAACACGAGTCACATTTGTAACGGGTTGATCCCGAAGTTCCTTGTGCATCTTGCACAGACAAGTAGCTCCCTGCGGGCTTGACCTGGGGTTTCTCGCCTGAGATCCGGGTTCGCCACACCCGGGGTTGGGTCAGTTTGTTTTTCGCCTCAGTTTCCGCTTATGCTGGATCGTCGGCAAGTGCGGGACGCAAGCCCCGCTCCGGCCCCATCGTTTAGTGGCCTAGGACGCCGCCCTTTCACGGCGGTAGCACGGGTTCGAATCCCGTTGGGGTCACTCTACAATTGAATATCATCATGGCCCTGTAGCGCAGTTGGTTAGCGTGCCGCCCTGTCACGGCGGAGGTCGCGGGTTCAAGTCCCGTCAGGGTCGCTCCACAGCGACGGGCCCTTTCTCTGAGAGGGCCTTTCGTGTCGGATGCGGCAAACATCAAGCCGTACGGCTCTGTAGCTCAGTTGGTAGAGCGCACGACTGAAAATCGTGAGGTCACGGGATCGACGCCCGTCGGAGCCACACGGACCGTCGTTACAACGGTCCCAGAAACCCTCGCCTAGCTTCTACATGGCGGGGGTTTTGCCTTGCCCTGGCACGGATACTGATACGTCCCGCGCCGGCTTGCAGCACGGCGGCGATGACAGCACCACGCCTCCGATCCACGATGTCGTCTCCGATTCACGATGTCAATGACGCTCGCGGGGCATCACGCGCAAACGCGTCGGTCAGGCGCCTGCCATGACATGCCCCAGCTTCGTGGGGCTCATCAGCCACAGCAGTTGCTCGATCCCGTCGCCGTCGGCAGTGATCGTCACGGCTGTGGTGACCGCACCGTCCTCAACGAGCAACGCAGCAGGCTGACCATTCACCTCCACCCACTCGACATCCTTCCCCACCCAGAAGTGATGCGAGAACGCGGCCACGAACTTCGCCACGCGCGCACGCCCCACCACCGGGATCCGTGCCGCGAGCTTCACCCCGTTGCCGTCGGTGTAGCTGACCACGTCATCCGCGAACAGCCGCTCCAACTCGTCCGCATCGCCTCGTCGCGCGGCCACGAGGAACGCCTCCAGCAGTCGGCGCTGCCGAGACGGCGAGATCTGCGCGCGCTTCGCTGAGGCAAGATGGGCACGCGCGCGGCTCACCAGCTGGCGGGCACTCACCGCACTCGATGAGATGACCTCCGCGATCCGGTCGTAAGGATAATCGAACGCCTCCCGCAGCACGTACGCAGCGCGCTCCGTTGGTGTGAGCTTCTCCAGCAGCAGCAGAATCGCGAACTGCAGCGCCTCAGCCCGCTCGGCGCCGAGCGTCGGATCGGCCTCCGTGTTCACGGGTTCGGGCAGCCACGGACCGATGTAGGTCTCCCGCTTCACGCGAGCCGACTGCAGGACGTTGATCGACAGCCTCGTGATCACGGTTGCGAGGAACGCCGCCGGCTCATCCACCTGCGCGCGGTCCGTGTTCTGCCACCGAATCCACGTGTCCTGGACGAGGTCCTCGGCATCCGACACGGTGCCGAGCATCCGATACGCGATCCCGAACAGACGACCGCGCTGCTCGGTGAAGATCCGCAGGGCCTCGTCGAGGTCAGCATCAACCTGTCGCTCGTCGCTCACCGCAGTCACGCTCAACACTTTCCACCCGTCCCACACACGCTGGCAACACCGATGACCCGAAAGTCCAGACACGGATCCTCGACAGCTCAGACCGGCGACAACGCCGATATGTGACAAGCCGTCACACCTGCGAACGCTGCTCGGTCATCTCTTATGGGCGCCGACTTCGACGCTCCCCCCAGGAAAGGCAGGACCATGGCAAAGATCGTCGTCATCGGAGGAACGGGCCTCATCGGCTCGAAGGTCGTCGCGAAGCTGAATGAGCATGGCCACGAGGCCATCGCCGCGTCGCCCAACACGGGCGTCAACTCGCTCACGGGCGAGGGACTCGCGGAAGTGCTCGTCGGCGCCGACACCGTTGTGGACGTGTCCAACTCCCCCTCCTTCGCACCCGCCGACGTCCTCGACTTCTTCACCACCTCGACCCGCAATCTGCTCGAAGCCGAGGCATCCGCAGGCGTGACGCACCACGTCGCCCTCACGATCGTCGGAACCAACCGGCCGCAGAACATCCCCTACTTCGCGGCGAAGACCGCACAGGAGAACCTGATCCGCGAATCGGCGATCGGATTCTCACTCGTCCACGCGACGCAGTTCTTCGAGTTCGTCGGCAGCATCGCGGACATCTCGACCGAGGGTGACACCGTCTCCCTGCCGGGCGCCCTCATCCAGCCCATCGCCGCCGAGGACGTGGCAACCGCTGTCGCACGCACCGCGGCGGGAAGCCCGGTGGGCGACATCGAGATCGCCGGCCCCGAGGCCTTCGGGATGGACGAGTTCGCGCGTCGGGCTCTCGCGTTCCGCCGCGACTCCCGCACCGTCGTTCGCGACGACTCGGCGCCCTACTACGGAGCGCAGATCGAGGAGCGCACGCTCATCCCCGTCGACGGCGCGCAGATCTTCGCGACCACGCTCGAGGAATGGCTACCCCTCAACCCGCCGCGCAGCTGATCAAACGCGGGGCGTGGCCGACAGGTCGCGCCCCGCACCCGTCACCCCACAAGATCCAGCACCGCGCGCACCTGGGCGTCGGCGTCGATACCGTGCCACCGGTACACGTCGGCGAGATCCCCCGCCTGCCCGAACCGGCTCACCCCGAGATGCCGCGCCGGCACCCCGTGCACACCCGCAAGGAACGCGAGCGCATGCGGGTGGCCGTCCAGCACCGTGATGAGCGGGACCGCACGGTCCGCGGGCAGCACCTGGTCGAGGATCCACGCATCCCCACTCCCCTGGCCGCCGCGCGCCTGCAGTGCCTCGAACAGCAGACCGGGACTGGTCACGCACACCACATCTACGGACACTCCGAGGCCGGCCAGCCGATCCGCCGCGGCGAGAGTATCGGCAACCATCGCGCCCATCGTGACGAGAGTCGCATCCGGCGACACCGCCGACCGCAGGCGATACCCGCCGGCCACCACCTGGCGCCGCCGCCGCTCGCGCGCCGCGGCATCCGAGGGAATCGCGGCGAGCGACTGATCCACCGGCTTCGTCGACAGCCGCAGGTACGCGGACTTGCCGCCGGGCCGCCCCATCTGTGACATCGCGGCGAGCAGGGTCCACTCCACCTCCTGCGCGAACGCCGGCTCGTAGCTCAGGCACTCCGGCTGCTCCAGGCCGATCGACGGCGTCTTGATCGACTGATGCGCACCGCCCTCAGCCGCCAGCGAGACACCGGACGGTGTACCGATGAGAATCGACTGCCCACCGGCGTACATCCCATACGACCACGGCTCCAGCGCCCGCTCGACGAACGGGTCGTAGAGCACGCCGATCGGGAACAGCGGCTGGCCCCAACGGCTCCACGTCGAGCCCAGTTCGCCGAGGAGGCTGACGAGGTTCACCTCCGCGATCCCCAGCTCGATGTGCTGGCCGCTCGGCCGCTCACGCCAGTGCATGATCATCTCGGGATCATCGTCGAACCAGTCCTGACGATCGCTCGTCGACCACACGCCCACCTTGTTGAGCCAGCCGGCGAGGTTCGTGCTCGAACTCACGTCAGGGCTCGCCGTGACCACTCGCCTCGCCACCTCCGGGCCGAACGCGTGAGATCCAGCAGGACCCGCCCCAGCGCAGCCTGCGTGGTGCCGGTCCCGCCCGGCGTGCGACCGAAATCCGCAGGAACAGCGGGCGGCGACGACGAGACGACCGGCTCCCGACGCAGGTGAGCCCCCACGCCGCCGCAGAGCTGACCTTCAGGGGAGTCCTCAGTGAACCGCTGCCACGGCGCGGACGGATCCATTCCCACGGTCCCTGCCAGCTCCGCGTACTGCTCGTGAGTCAGCAGCGACGAGTGATTCTGCGGGTGGCCGGCGGTCGGCAGCCCATTCCCCTTGATCGTGTACGCGATGATGACGGTCGGGCGGTCATCGTCGATCGCCGCGAACGCCTCCCGCAGCGCGGCGAGATCATGGCCGCCGAGGTTGCGGATCGTCTCGACCAGCTCGACATCTGACACCTCCGACAGCAGCGCGCGAATGGCGTCCTCAGTGCCAGGAAGCCGATGACGCACCTCGCTCGCCGAGCAGCGCAGCAGGCGCTGATACTCGGCGTTCGGCATCGCCAGGATCCGCTCGCGAAGCTGCGCGCCACCCGGACGCGCGAAGAGCTCCTCCAGTCGCGCGCCGAACGGCACCGTGATCACCTGCCAGCCCGCAGCAGCGAACATCCGCTCGATCTTGCCCGCGGCGATGTTCGGCACCACACGATCCAGCGACTGCCGGTTCAGATCCACGATCCAGACGATCTCGCCGAGGTCGGGCACGTGCGGATCCAGCAGCGCTTCCCAGATCGCCCCCTCGTCGAGTTCGGCATCGCCGACGAGGGAGTACTGCCGACCACGCGGGGAGTCGCCCGAGAGCGTTGCGGCATAGCGCCGTGAGATCGCGCCCCAGATCGGGGCCGTGGCACCGATGCCGACCGATCCCGTCGAGTAGTCGACGGGATCGGGATCCTTCGACCGACTCGGGTAGCTCTGAATGCCGCCGAACTGGCGCAGCGAGGTCATCTGCGTGTCGCTCAGCTCGCCGAGAAGATAGTGGATCGCGTGCAGCACCGGGGAGGCGTGGGGCTTCACCGACACTCGATCCTCCGGCCGCAGCTGCTCGAACCACAGCGAGGTCATGATCGTCGCGATCGATGCGCTCGATGCCTGATGCCCGCCGACTTTCAGCCCGGAGACATTGGGGCGGACGCGGTTGGCGTGATGGATCATCGACGTCGCCAGCCAGAGCACGCGCTTTTCGATGGCCGCGAGCGCGGTCAGATCCACCGGTGACGGGGCAAGGACAGAAGAGGGCATGGCATCTCCTCGGGAGGCCGGCGCGTCATCGCGTCGACAGCGGTGCTCCGGCCCTTCTGGGGCGTCACGCCGATCGCGTTGTGGGCGGTGCAGTGGGAGCGATGGGAAGCAGATCTGTCGAATAGTCGACCAGCAGGTGTCGCGATGAACAAGATGAGACTTGTATCTTGATCAGAACGCGCAAAGCTTTCCTGCGTGAGCAAAGGAGCCTGATCATCGTGAAGCACCCCACGGCCGCCGACCGAACCGACCGATCGCTGCTACGCCACCTGATCCGCGACCCGGGAGCCACCATCGTCGCGCTGGCGGAACGCACCGGGCTGGCCCGCAACACCGTGCGAGCGCGCCTGTCGCGCTACGACGAAGACGGCACGCTGCGCTCGTTCGAACGTCGCATCGACCCGGCCGTGCTCGGCTACCCGATGAGCGCCTTCATCCTCACCCGTGTCACGCAGCGCAAGCTCGACAGCGTCGGCGCGGCCCTCATGACGATCCCTGAAGTAGTCGAAGTTCTCGGCCTGTCCGGCATCACCGACCTCATGATCCGCGTCGTCGCTCGCGACGCGGACGATCTGTACCGCATCGCGGGTCGAATCCTCGATGTCGACGGTGTGAAGCGAACGACCACGGGCCTCATCATGCGGGAGATGGTGCCGCACCGCGTGCAACAGCTGCTGTGATGACCACCTCGGATCCTGTTCTGAAACGAGGAGATTGTCGCGAAAGGAGGACGACGGCGGCGATGGAGCACTTCGCCTGCGTCATCGTCCTCCTTTCGCAGCACGGCATCGCCGGCCGGACGGGCGGGTGACGGGCCATCCCCGCACTGCGGCTATGACGTCGGGAAGGGGCGCCCGACTCAGGTCCGCAGACCGAACTCAGCTCCGCGCGCCGTCGTCCTGTCCGAGATAGCTGCCATCCGCGAGCTGCTCCACAAGCGGACGCGCGACCGGCTGCCATCCCAACTCGGTCCGCGCCTTCGCGCCCGTGGCCTGCTCGTCGAGCAGCAGAGCGTCGGCAAACGCTTCTCCGAGACGCGCACGGCTCTTCTCAACGCTCTCCGCGCGCACGCCCGCGGTCACGCCGAAGCCGGCAGCGATCGCCTCGCCCAGTTCGCGAACGGTCGGGTTGTGTCCTGAAGCGCCGATGTACGTGTCGCCCGCGCGTCCGCTCTCCAGCGCCCGAACATACAGCACCGCGAGGTCGTCGACGTCGACCGTGCTCCAGTGCTGGCTGCCGTCGCCGATCAGCTGCACTCCGCCCTCGGTGTTGTCGGTGAGCAGCCGAATCAGACCGGCACCGCGGCCGGCGACCAGCGCGGGCACGACGACCGTGCCGCGGATGCCGGGAGCACCCAGAACCGCGGCCTCCCCCGCGCCGCGCCACACGGTGAGGGCGGGGCGATCGAGCGGAGACTCCTCGGTGATCGCGCTTCCGGTGCCGTAGCTCCAGATTCCACCGGTGTGCACGAACGGCTTGCCGGTGCCCGCGATCGCATGGAGCACGGCGTCGATGAACGGGCCGTCACCGTCGGAAGTCGAGGCCGTGTGGACGATACCGTCCGCTGCTACCGCCGCCGTGGCGATGAGCTCGCCATCCGAGACATCGCCGACGAGCGCGGTCGCGCCGGCCTGCTCGACGATGCGGGCCTTCGTCTCGTCGCGCACGAGGGCGATCACATCGTGACCTTCCGCGCGCAGGCGCTCGAGAACGGAGGTGCCGATGTAGCCGGTCGCGCCGGTGAGAAGAACCTTCATGCTTTCGCGAACGCCGCACAGGCCCGGTCGTATTCCCCCGTCCCGATGTCAGACGTCCCTGCCATGATCGGGGCATGGGGAAACTCGAGGATGCCGAAGAGGTCGTCGTCACGTCCGCTGCCGAATGGCGCGACTGGCTGGAGGCAAACGCCGCCACCTCCACCGGGGTGTGGGTGCTGATGCCGAAAGACGCCTCGACAACGCGTGGCGATCTGTATGCGCCGCTGGTGGAGGAAGCACTCTGCTTCGGCTGGATCGATGCGGTCGCGCGTCCCGGTGACACTCACGCCAAGCTCTGGTTCGCACCACGCTCTCCGAAGAGCGCGTGGGCCGCGTCCAACAAGGAGCGCGTGAGCCGTCTCCTCGCCGAGGGGCGCATGACCCCGGCGGGCCAGGCATTGATCGACGCGGCACAGGCGAACGGCATGTGGACGGTGCTGGAGGGCCCCGAAGCCGGCATCGAGCCTGATGAGCTGAGGGCTGCGCTTGACGCGAAGCCGGAAGCTCGCGCGACATGGGACGCGTTCTCCCCCAGCGCGCGCAAGCTCGCGCTCACCCACATCGCGATGGCACGAACACCCGTCACCGTCACGCGACGCATCGAGACGATCGTGGCCGCGGCGGCCCGAGGGGAGAAGGCGCTGTGACCGAGCGGGACTTGATGTTCATCGTCGCGATCACCATCGTCGGCGGGACACTGGTGGCGTTCCTCGTGAACTGGTGGCGAGGACGGGGCGGCCGAGGTGGGGACGAATGAGGCTGCTCCCCCCATCGATAGGCTGGACGGCATGAGCGCGCGCGGATACGCCACCGAATCCGAAGCGACCGATTCCTCTCTCTCGCTGGCCCTCGCGCCGGCCCTCACGCCGGCGGGTCTCACCGCATCGCCGAGCTTCTTTCACGGTTTCGCCACCGAACCGCGTGCGGTGGCGCAGGGGCTGGTCACCCTCGCCGACATCACGGCCACCCGCTACTTCCAGCCCGCCCCGACGACCATGCGCGACCCTGTGCTCACCGCCCATGGAGATCGCCTTCGTGCGGAGGTGTTCTCCGCCGACAACAGCGTCTACGCACGCCTGGACCTTCTCTCCTCCGGCCTCGACGGCGGCGACATCGCCTACGGCACCACCAACGTCGACATCGGCACCACCATGAGACGCACGCTCGCCGCCATCACGCGCACCGACCTCCTGCACCTCGATGTCGGCACCGACGGTCTCACCGCGGCCACCCCGAGCACATCCGCGGTCGAGCGGCCGGTGACGATGCCTGATCGCTGGGTACGTGCGCTGGGGAACGCCGCGGAGTTGCACGCGTCGCTGGTCGCACGCTTCACCATCGCGGCAGCACCGGCGCGTGCCTTCGTGGCGTCACTGCCTCCTGCCACTGGCGGCGGGCGCGACGGCTGGCTGACCCCGACGCCCACCGGCATGCGGGTGGCCCCGCGAGCGAGCCCCGACGCCGTCCATGTGAGCGGACTGCACCGCCTCAGCGGTCTCAAACGCCTTCTCACACAGTTGCAGTCACTCACCGTGTATGGCCCGTCGGACGCAGTTGCCGGAGGCGCCGCGGTAGAGGTCGAGATCCCGGGTTCCCGGCTGCTGATCGCGCTCACCGAGAGCGCAACGCGGGGGTACTCCGGCGAGGGTGCCCTGCTCGCCTCACTTGCTGCCACGGATGTGCTCGACAACGCCGCCCTGCTGTCCGCGCTGCTGTCCTTCGACCCGCACATCGACATCGATCGTCTCGCTGCGGATGCCGCACTCGCCCCGGCAGACACGCGTGAGGCGCTGGCTGTCCTCGCCGCATCCGGGCGTGTGGGGTGGGACGTCCGAGAGCAGGCGTTCTTCCACCGCGAGCTGCCGGACGATCCCGACCGCATCGACAGTGACAATCCGCGATTGGTGCGCGCCCGACGCATCGTCGATGCCGCCGGTGTCCGTCGCACCGCCGACACATGGACGGTGGAGGCCGCCAGCAGCGCGCACATCGTACGCGCCACAACGGCCGGTTACTCCTGCACGTGTGTCTGGTACGCACGCCACGGCAGCAGCCGCGGGCCGTGCGCACATGTTCTCGCCGTGATGATTGCAGAAGGGACGGCCTCATGACCGCCGCCGACACCGCTGACGCCGCACTCGCCGAATCACTGCGCCTCTTTCGAGAGCTCGGGTGGGAAGACGCGACCAACGACGACGTTCTCACTCTCCCGCTCGGCACCGCACTGCAGCAGAAGACGGCGAAGGCCGGACTGCTGACGGGCGAATGGTCGTCTCTCGGGCAGACCGGCGATAGCAGCTGGGGCTGGATCAATCACGTCGGCGTCGACACCGATCGGCTCGGCGCCTTCGCCATCCGGCTGGGCGTCCCCGTCAAGCGGGCACTCGAGGTGTTCCCCACCGGGTTGACCGTCGCCGCACAGGGCGAGTTCCTGGCTTCGTGCGGTGAGCAGTTCGTCACTCAGTTCCTCAACCAGCGTCGCGCCCGCATGCGATTCGCCGGCGCGATCGCGTATGCCATCTCCCGTGCGCCGGACATCGCCGTCCCGAACGACATCGGATATCTGGAGAGCTGGGCGACGCGTGCCGATTCAACCATCCGCGTCGCAGATGGCGAGACCACGGGCTTCCCCGAGAACCTGCTCCCCTACGACACGGTGGCCGCTCGATTCGCCGATCATCTCCGCGCGGCGCTGACCTCCGGCGTCACCACCTCGGGCAACTGGATCGGCGTGATCGGGCGGGGCGTGGCCCACGGCCTCATCGAGCGTGACGAGGTCCGCGACCTGGTGCTGCACGCCATGGAATCCGCCCAGCGCCCGATCGATCGCAAAGAGTTCGCGACGGTCCTCATGGACGACCTCACCACCACCGATGCCTATGTGCTCGACCATGTCGGCGTGGTCCTGTCAGCACTGTCGTTCGGCGACGATGCCCTGATCAACCGGTTCGCACCGACGCTGCTCGCCGCCGGTGACGACGATCTCACGCTCCAGGTGATGCTGATCGGTCTGTCGGCCAAGAGCGCGAAGGCGAAGGCGGGAGTGCTTGAGGCGGCCCTGGCGAACCCCGCACCCTCGGCCGAGACAGCAGCGATGATCGGCGAATCCGTCGCCGAGCTGCGCACGGCGAAAGACAAGAAGGTCAGCAAGCTTGCCGAGCGCCTGCTCGACGAATGGGGGCTCGATGCCGAGGCTCCCGTCGTCGCCGCTCCGATCGGCGTGCGTGGACTCTGGCAACCCACGCCTCCCCTCGCCCCCGTCCCGCGATTCGATGCCGGGCCGCCGACAGTGGAGAACCTCACGGCCCTGACCTCCACTCTGCTGGCCGGGCCGGGCGAATCCCTGGACCTTCCCGTCGAGCGATTCCTCGCCACGGCGAACGCGGTGGCTCGCGACGACATCGAGGCCGTTCGTCGCGCGCTGCGCAGCGTGCCGCAGCGCTGGAGTCCCGGCCTGCACCCGGTGCATGGCTGGCGCACCGGCGGCACCATCATCGGCTCCGACGAACTCGATGCCAGCTCGAGTCGGCGTCAATACGACACCGCACCCCGCGCCTGTGCCGCCGCGGTCTTCCAGCGCCTCGGCGAGATCCCGACGCTGCTGTCCACGCCTACCTGGGACGATTACCGCATCGACCCGGGTGACCTCGCGGATCGGCTGGATCGCTACGCCGCCGAAGGCATCGCCGTGCTCGAAGCGGACGTACAGCTCGCGCTCCCGCGGGTCGACCGCAGCCTCCTCAACGACCGCGTTCGGGAGCGACTCGAATCGTCTGCGGTGCCGATCGTGCTGCAGGAAGGCAGCACCCTGCCCGTCACCACGGGCCAGGTGCTCACCAGGTGGTTCGCGACGCCGTTCGAGCACCCCGGCGAGGACAGCGACGGATTCGTCAATCCCATCCCCCCACACCCCGCACTCGTCGACTTCCCGGATCGTCGCGGCACAGCCCGCACCGTTCCCCTCACCGAGTACCCCACCTGGGCAGACGGCGAGCCGGGTTGGCGACAACCAGAGCCCGCTCTGCTGCGCGGCATTCCCAACGGCGAGATTCCGGCGTCGGCTCTGCTGGCCTTCGGTGACGAAGGCGGCCTCGGCCTCGATGCGGCGATCACCGCGTGGAACAACGGCGTCCTGCTGCCGGGAGTCGCACGCGCGCGTCAGCTGAGCTGGCAGGGCGGCATCTCCGCGATCGCCTCGCGCGTGCGCGCCTGGGCGGAACTCGCCGACGCCGGGATGCTCTCGATCGTCTGGCCGCTCGCAGCCGAGGTCATCGACGTCAGCGCGACGGGCGCGCGCATCCCACCCGGCGTCGCCGAGGCGATCGAATTCCTGGAACACATGCTGCCGGAGGCCGAGGCTGCCATCGCGGCGGGCCTGGCCACCCCGGATGCGCTCGCGCTTCCCGGCGTCCGCACCATCGCCGCGCGGACGGGTTCCTCCAACGCCGTCGTCGCCGCGCGCCGACTCGCCGCTCGCCTTCCCGACATCGCCCCAACGGCAGAGGTCGAACGCGAAGATCTGACCGACGAGCAGTTCGCGTCCGTCTGGCCCGCCGTTCCCGACCCGGAGGTGATCGAAGACGGCGCGGTACTCAGCTTCTCCCGCACCCCGGGCAAGCGCGGATCCGCATTCGTCGTCACGCTGACACTCGCCGATGGCAGCGTGCACGAATTCACCAGCGGATGGACCTACGGGCTGGTCAACGAGGGAATCGCGTCGCTCGGTCAGAGCTGGCTGGGCTACGACCCCGAAACCCGCGCGCTGGTCAACCTCACCGAGCGAGAGCGCTCACGTGATGCCCTCCTGTCCCGGTCACTCGTGGTGCTGCTCTTCGCCACCCAGCTCCAGCCCACCCCCGAGACCTACTACTTCGCGGACGCCGCGGCCAAGATCCTCGGGCCGACGCGCGTCGCCGACGCGGTCGACGTCATGCTGGCTTCCGAAGACTTCGATCCGTCCATGCTGGTGCGCCGTCTGTCGCACTACCCCGCCATGCTGCCGTCGCTGTATCCGGTGCTCACGCACGCGATCCGCCACGCCAGCACACTCGAGGGCACTCCGCCCCGATGGCTGGTGCGGATCGTCGATGTGGCCACGGAGTTCGCCCCCGCCCTGCGCGCCGCCGGATCCCACGGGGTCATGTTCCCGGAGGACGCGCAGTGGCCGGGCCTCTCTCACATCGCGGCGACCACGACCTCTGCCGCGGTGAAGCGCAAGTCGGCTGCGCTGCTCGACCTGCTTGATCTCCCGCGCTGACAATGCATGAGGGGCGCCCGGTCATGAACTGGTCCGTGTTTGTTGGACTGGTTTAGGTAAAGCCTAGGCGGCGAGGGTCTGGATCCGGTATTGCACCGGGCTCAGGCCCTCGAGTCGTTCTGTGATGCGGTCGTTGTTGTACCAGCGGAT
>NZ_JBJDRI010000053.1:0-20251 GCF_044987425.1 Microbacterium sp. ZW T5_56
TGGGGGAGCCGAAGGCGTTCGTGGGGTTGGACGATCGCACGATTCTGGCGCACGCCCTCGACGGCGTCCTTGCGGTCCCGACGCCAATGCAGATGGTGGTGGTGGCACCCGCGGACAGACGGGGGGAGGCCGCCGCCGAACTGGACGTTCGTGCCGGGGATCGCCGACACCTGGCTTCCGTCGTCGTCGGCGGTGACACGCGGCAGGCATCGGTTGCCGCTGGGCTTGCCGCGTTGTGGGGCGACATCGAGGTTGTTCTCGTGCACGATGCCGCCCGAGCCCTCACTCCGCCCGAGGTGTTCGAACGCGTGATCTCCGCCGTCGATGAGACCGGATGGGGGATCATTCCCGTTATCCCCGTCGTTGACACCCTGAAGCGGGTGAACGGTGCGCGCATCACCGCGGCGATCGATCGCGCCGAACTGGCCGCCGCCCAGACTCCGCAGGGGTTCCGGCGGGACGTGCTCGTCACGTCCTACGCCGCAGCGGGCGAAGAATTCACCGACGACGCCGCGCTGCTGCAGAGCCAGGGGCACACGGTCGGGACTGTTGCGGGTGACGAGCGCTCTTTCAAAATCACGACTCCCTCGGATCTCGAACGCGCGCGACACCTGGTCGCTCCGACGACAACCGTCCGTGGGCCGGCGCATGGAACAGCACAGCACGGGCGCGCGATCATCCCGCGCGTAGGGATCGGGACCGATGTGCACGCTTTCACGGATCGCGGCACGCTCTGGCTGGCCGGGCTGGAATGGCCGGGTGGGCCGGCGCTGGAAGGCCACTCGGATGGCGACGCCGTTGCGCACGCCATCGTCGACGCGCTGCTGTCGGCAGCGGGTCTGGGAGACATCGGAGCGCACTTCGGCACCGCGCGCCCTGAGTTCGCGGGTGCCCACGGCGCTGCGTTCCTCACTGAGACGCGTCTGATCGTCGAGCGTGCCGGGTTCTGCATCGGCAACGTCGCGGTTCAGGTGCAGGCGGCGCGGCCGAAGTTCGCCCCGCGTCGCGCCGAGGCCGAGCAGGTGCTGTCGGCGGTTCTCGGCGCCCCGGTCTCGGTGTCTGCCACCACGACGGACGGGCTGGGATTCGTTGGAGCAGCGGAGGGTGTCCAGGCCTTCGCCGTCGCGATGCTCGTCGGACGGGCCTGAGGACGGGCCTGACGTCGGGCCTGGACCCCACACCGCTAACGTCATCCCTCACGTCGGAGCCTGACACCGCACGCCTGACACCGCACGCCTGACACCGCACGCCTGACACCGCACCCCTGACACCGCACCCCTGACACCGCACGCCCGACACCGCCCCGACGTCACCCCCCGACGTCACAGCCCAGCGGGTTCCCGGGCCGCGCCGGTAGGCTGGAGCGGTGACTCTGCACCTCCACGACACGCGCACCCAGACGCTGCGCGAATTCGTCCCGCTCGATCCCACGAACGTGACGATGTACGTCTGTGGTCCCACGGTGCAGTCGGGCCCGCACATCGGGCATGTTCGTGCGGCGCTGGGTTTCGATCTGCTGCGCCGTTGGCTGGAGTACAGCTACGGTCGCGTCACGTTCGTCCGCAATGTCACCGACATCGATGACAAGGTCCTGACGAACGCCACCGACACCGAGGAGTGGTGGGCGCTGGCGTACCGCATGGAGCGCGAGTTCACCGCGGCGTACGAAGCTGTCGGGATCCTCACGCCCACGTACGAGCCGCGAGCCACGGCATCGATCCCGCAGATGCAGGAGTTCATCCGGCGCCTCATCGACGCCGGGCACGCGTACGCCGCCGCCGGCGACGTCTATTTCGACGTGCGCTCGTGGCCGAGCTACGGAGAGCTGACGCACCAGTCCGTCGACGCGATGGAAGACGCCGCCGACGCGGATCCGCGCGGCAAGCGCGACCCGCACGACTTCGCGCTCTGGAAGGGAGCGAAGGAGGGCGAGCCGGCCTCGGCGATCTGGGATTCGCCCTGGGGAGCAGGGCGTCCGGGCTGGCACATCGAGTGCTCCGCCATGTCGCGTCGCTATCTCGGTCCGCAGTTCGACATCCACGGCGGCGGCCTGGATCTGCGTTTCCCACACCACGAGAACGAACTGGCGCAGTCGACCGCGGCGGGCGATCCCTTCGCGACGTACTGGGTGCACAACGGCCTGGTGACGGTCGGCGGACAGAAGATGTCCAAGTCGCTCGGCAACTTCACCCTCGCCGAGGACGTGCTGGCCGAGCGGGACCCGCAGGTCGTACGCTATGCGCTGGCCGCAGCGCACTACCGCTCGACGCTCGATCTCACCGCATCCTCCTATGACGAGGCGGAGTCTGCACTCGGGCGCATCACCGGTTTCTTCCGCCGCGCGCAGCGGACGTTCCCCGAGACGGTGGCTGCGGCCACCATCGACGAGCTGCCCGCCGATTTCACCGCCGCGATGGACGACGACCTCAACGTGCCGCAGGCGCTCGCCGTCATCCATGAGACGGTGCGAACCGGCAACTCCGCGATCGACGCCGGGGATGGCACCGCAGCGGCATTCGCCGCCGAGAGCGTGCGGCTGATGATGCAGATCCTGGGACTCGACATCGATCTGCCCACGGCCGGGGGCGCGGAGCAGATCGCGCTCGGCTCTCTCATGGAATCACTGATCTCGCAGCGTGCGCAGGCGCGCGCTGACAAGGACTGGGGTGCGGCAGACCGCATCCGAGACGCACTCGCTGCAGCCGGCATTGCGCTGGAAGATGCGGCGGACGGAACACACTGGAGTATCAATGGCTAAGCCAGGACGCCCCGGCGCACGTCGCGCCGCGAGCAAGAAGGGTGCCACCAAGGGCACCGGCGGTCTCGGCCGCAAGGCCCTCGAAGGACGCGGACCCACCCCGAAGGCGGAGGATCGGGCCTGGCACCCCGCCGGCAAGCGTAAGGCCGCGGCCGAGCGCTACGCCGCCGCGGGCGGCAAGGGCAAGCCCGGTCAGAAGCCCTCGGGCAATCGCGCGCCGCGCGCGAAGGCGGCCGACGACACCGAGACCGTCACCGGTCGTAACTCGGTGCTCGAGGCGATGCGCACCAAGATCCCCGCGACGGCGTTCTACATCGCCCAGCGCGTGGAGATGGACGACCGCGTCAAGGAGATGCTGGCCATCGCCCGGCACCGTGACATCCCGGTGATGGAGGTCACTCGTCAGGAACTGGACCGCATGGCCGGTTTCGACGGCGTGCACCAGGGTGTCGCCCTGAAGGTGCCCCCGTACGAGTATGAGCACCCGCAGGACGTCCTGGAGGCCGTTCTGAACCGCAACGAGACGCCGCTGTTCGTGGCGCTCGACGGCATCACCGACCCGCGCAACCTGGGCGCGATCATCCGCTCGACCGCGGCATTCGGCGGCCACGCCGTCATCCTGCCGCAGCGTCGCTCGGCGAGCGTGAACTCCGCCGCATGGAAGACCTCCGCTGGCGCCGCCGCTCGCATCCCGGTCGCGATCGCCCCGAACCTGACGAACACGCTCAAGGAGTTCAAGAAGCAGGGCGTGTTCGTTCTGGGCCTCGACGGCGGCGGCGACGTGCAGCTCCCGCAGCTGGAGCTGGCGGATCGTCCCGTGGTGATCGTGGTGGGTTCGGAGGGCAAGGGCCTGTCTCGTCTGGTCACCGAGAACTGCGACCAGATCGTCTCGATCCCGATCTCCGCTGCCACCGAGTCGCTCAACGCGGGTATCGCCACCTCCGTCGCGCTCTACCAGGTGGCCACGATGCGCCAGGCGGCCGAGTGATCGTCCGTCGCTGACAACGAGTGATGCCCGGTCCTGACGGACCGGGCATCACTCGTCTGCGGAGGGCTTACTCCTTGACCGCACCCGAGGTGAGGCCGGCGACGATCCACCGGCTCGCGAGGGCGAACAGCACCATCGTGGGCAGCACCGTCAACACAGCGGCCGCGGCCATGGGGCCCCAGTCGATGTTGAACGTGGAGATGAAGCCGTTGAGGGCTGAGGGGATCGTCTTGTTCGCGTCGGAGTTGATCAGGATCACCGACAGGAACAGCTCGTTCCAGCAGTTGACGAAGTTGAAGATGAACGCCGCGATGATGCCGGGCATCATGACCGGGACCAGCACCCGGAACAGGGCGCCGAGGCGGGAGCAGCCGTCCACCATCGCCGCCTCCTCCAGCGCATCCGGGACGTTCTCGAAGAAGCCGCGGAGCATGATCGTGGAGAACGGAATGCACATGGCGACGTACACCAGCAGCAGTCCGAACTTGTTGTCCACGAGGCCGAGGCTGGACATCATCGAGTACAGCGGCCCGAGCGCGATGAACGCCGGAATCATCTGCGTGACGAGGAACGCCAGCATCACGGCACCACGACCGCGGAACTGGAAGCGGGCCAACACGTATGCGCTGAGCAGGGCGATCAGCGTGGCGCCGAGTCCGGCCACCACGGCCACCAGGGCCGAGTTGGCGAGGAAGCCGCCGAAGTTCGACTTCTCGAACAGGCCGATGTAGTTCTCGGTCGTGGGTTCGGTGGGCCAGTACTCCAGCGGGAACCGACTGATGGAGCCCGGCGACTTGAAGGACGTCACCAGGATCCAGTACAGCGGGAACAGGGTGATGATCAGCCAGGCGGCCAGACCGATTACCTTGATGACGCCGCCCACGGTGACCTTCGGTCCTCTGCTCGGGCGGGTCACGGGCACCGACCTGGTGCCGGTGACGATGGTGCGCGTGGTGTCTGTCATCGCTTGTTCACCCTTCCCATCGCCATCAGATAGAAGGCGCAGAACACCAGCAGGAACGCCATCACCAGCAGGCCGATCGCGCTGGAGAGGCCGTAGTTGCCCAGCTGCGTGTACTTGATCATCCACGTGGTGATGATGTCGGTTCGGTTGGCCGGGCCGCCGCCGGTCATCGCGTAGATGATGTCGGGGAAGTTGAAGATCCAGATGATGCGCAGCAGCACCGTCAACAGCAGCGTGGTGGAGATGTACGGAATGATCACGGAGAACAACTGACGCGCCTTGCCGGCACCATCGAGGCTCGCGGCCTCAAGGAGTTCGTCCGGCACCGACTGCAGCGCGGCGAGGATCATGATGGCGAAGAAGGTGACGCCGTACCAGATGTTGGCCACGATCACCGATGTCATCGCGAGGCTCGGATCCGCCAACCACGGGACGGGCTGGGAGATGATCCCCGCCTTCATCAGCAGGTCGTTGAAGACACCGAACTCTGCGTTGAACATCCAGCGAAACAGCAGGCCGATGAGGAAGCCCGACACCGCCCACGGATAGAACACGAGCGCCTGGTAGACACCGCGGAAGCGGAACTTCTTGCGCAGCCACAGCGCGAGGATGAACCCGATCACCAGCTGCGGGATGATCGATCCGACCACCCACATCACGGTGTTGCCGGCCACGATCGGGAACGCGGGGTCCTGGAAGACCGTGAGGAAGTTCTGCAGACCCACCCACGGGGTCGACGTCAGATCCCACGTGTTCCAGTCGCGAAACGCCATCTGCGCGCCCTGCAGCATGGGCAGGTACGTGAACCAGACGACGAACACGATGGCCGGAACCATGAACAGGAACAGCGACAGCGCGGTCTTCGCGCCGAAGGTGCGGCGACG
This sequence comes from Microbacterium sp. ZW T5_56, assembly GCF_044987425.1. Taxonomy (NCBI): domain Bacteria; kingdom Bacillati; phylum Actinomycetota; class Actinomycetes; order Micrococcales; family Microbacteriaceae; genus Microbacterium; species Microbacterium sp. ZW T5_56. The sequence goes on from NZ_JBJDRI010000053.1 coordinate 5,595, forward strand.
TGTGCCGCCGCGGGGGGCCGCACCGCGGGATGCGGTGCGGCCCTCACGGGTGAGCGAGTCCGAGGTCACGGATCAGCCCTTCTCCGATGCGAGCTTCTCGGTCCAGTAGGTGTCCCAGCCCGCCAGCATGTCGGAGGTGGTCATCGAACCCAGCAGCACATTCTGGATGTCCTTGTCGGCGCGCTGGATCCAGTCGGTCCACCACGAGACGCCACGCGGCTGGATCACGTTGACGTACGTGTCCGGGTTCTGGGTCATCGTCACGTAGCTCGCCCACGGGCCCTCCTTGTAGAAGGGATCATCGGAGGCAGCGGCGATGATCGGCACCAGGCTGTTCTTCTGAGCGAAGGTGACGGCTGCGTCGCCGGAAGCGAGGAACTCGACGAGCTTGACGGCCTCGGTCTTGTGCTTGCTCGACTCCGAGACGCCCCAGCCGGCGGTGGCCAGCGGTTGGGCGGCCTTGCCGGTCGGGCCGACGAGCAGTGGAGCGGTGGACCACTGGTCCGCCTTCAGCGTGGTGGACGCCTGCACGGTGGCGATCACTTCCGGATCCTGCAGCAGGAATGCCGTGGAAGCGTTGGTGAAGCCCTCGACCATCTCCGGGTAACCCCAGGACACGGCCGACGGCGGCGACCCCTTCTTGAACAGGTCCAGGTACAGATCCATCGCATCCTGCGCTTCGGGCGCGGAGAAGATGGTCTTGCCGCTCTTCAACAGGAACGCGTTCTTGTCGTCGAGCTGGTCAGCCGTGTAGGCCTCGATGATCGCGACCGCGTTGCTGTTGGCGTTCGTGCCACCGCGGAACGCGTAGCCGTACTGGTTCTTGGTGGGGTCCTGGATCTTCTCGGCCTGAGCCAGCAGGTCCTCCCAGCTGTGCGGGGCGGCGTCGAAACCGGCGTCCTTCACCAGGTCGGTGCGGTAGAACAGCGAGAGCCCATAGAACCCGTAGGGCAGGAACCACGTCTTGCCGTCGGTCACCGCGGCGCTCTTCGCGTTGTCAGTGAGGGCGTCCCAGCCGTCCCAGCCCTTCAGGTCGCTCGTCATGTCGTAGATCCACTTGTTGTTCGTGAACGGACCGACCGTGATGTCACGAACCTCAAGCACATCGATGCCATTGCCCGTCTGCAGCATCTGTTGGATCTTCTGATCGGCCTGCTCGGTGGGCGGCGAGACGAGGTCGACCTTGACGCCGGGGTTGGCGGCTTCGAACTCGTCCAGGAGCCCGCGGATCAGCTCGCTGCGGGCGGGGTTGGTCAGGCTCTCGACCATCTGGAGGGTGACATCGCCTCCGGAGTCGCCGGAACCCGACGCGTCGCCGGAGCCGCCGGAGCAGGACGTCAGAGCAAGGGCGGCGACGATGCCTCCCGAGACGACGGCGGCCATGCGTGTGCGCTTCATGGTGCTTCCTTTCGTTGGTGCTGTGGTGATGAGGGGGAGAGGTTGGTGAGCGCTCAGGCGAGCACCCCGGCACGCCGTTCGGCGGCCAGTTCGAGGATCACCGGGATGCAGCGATCGACGAATCCGTGGAAATCCTCGGGCAGCGTGTACAGGTGCGCGGAGAGTCGCAGGTATCCGATGCCCTCGAAACTCGTGAACGCGGTCTCCACTCCGACGCGGTCGATCATCTGCATGCGCAGCTCGTCAGCATCCTCGCGGCGCCGACCGAGGCCGTCAGGAAGACGCACGAGGCGCATGGACGCGACGGGCATGCCGACGTCCGGGGCGGCCGGGGCTGAGAGGTGCTCGCTCATCGCCTCGCCGATCACGGCGGCACCGTAGTCGGCGAGCTCGGACATGGTCTCGCGCGTGCGTTCCCAGCCGTACTCGCGCTCGAGGACGTCAATGGCGTCGGGGGCAGCGATCCAGGCGGTGGCGTCTGCGGTGCCCTGCGAGTCGAAGCGCAGGGGCCACGGGTCATCACCGCCCCACGAGTCGATGAGCGGCCACAGGTCCTCGCGGTCCGGCGCCTGCGTGACGAGCAGCGCCGATCCTCGGGGAGCGCAGGGCCACTTGTGCAGATTGCCGAACCACCAGTCACCGCCACCCGCTGTTGCCGCGTCGGGCACGAGGCCGGGTGCGTGAGCGCCGTCCACGAGAACCCGCACACCGCGCCGGTGGGCGAGTTCCGTGATGGCTCGGGTAGGGAAGTAGCGGGCGGTGGGGGACGTGATCTGATCCACCACGATGAGTCGGGTACGCGCGGTGATCGCCTCGTCGAAGCGTCCGACGACCTCCTCCTCGCTCGCGTCCAGCGGCAGCGCCACGGTCACGATGCGTGCACCCCAGCGCAGTGCCAGACGGCGTGCCCCCATGGTGATGGCGCCGTAGCCGTGGTCGGTGACCAGGATCTCGTCGCCTGCCTCGAGGCGCAGGCTGTTGAAGACCACGGTGGCTGCGGCGGAGGCGTTAGTCACGAACGCCGTGTCGGCCGGGTCGGCACCGACGAAGCCCGCAATCCGCTCACGCGAGCGTCCGACCATCTCGGGCACTCGCGGGAACCAGTCCACAGGGTTGCGGTCTCCGCGCAGGCGCAGCGCGTCCTGGATGGCGACGACCTCGTTCATCACGGCGCCGAACGAGCCGTGATTGAGGTGGATGACGTCGGGATCCAGCGGCCAGGCGTCGCGGGCGGCGATACCGGAACGGAGCGTGACCGGGGCGGGACGGTCGGGGAGAGGGGGCATGCCGGCCTTTCTGACATCGGACAACATCGGCGTTGAGCGGGGGCTATGCGTGAAAACATAGCCCAAACTCTCAGATTTGTCCGATGACTTTTGTAAATTCCGTGTGACGATAGGGTCACAGAGGAGATGGAGGTGGCGGATGGGTGCCGTCGACACCGCGCTGCGCGGCTTGCGCGTCATGATCGCCGATGGCACATTGCGACCGGGCGATCGGCTGCCGTCCGAGGGTGAGCTGAGCGAGCGCCTCGGCGTCGCGCGCGGATCGATCCGCGAAGCGACACGCATGCTGGCGGCCTTCGGTGTGGTCGAGACTCGGCACGGTTCCGGCACCTACGTGGGGTCGCTGTCGGCCGCTGATGTCATCAGCAGCATGACCCTGACCGTGGGCCTTCTCCCGTTGGAATCCGTGATCGAGCTCTACGAACTGCGCAAAGTGCTCGACGCTCATGCCGCATCTCTCGCGGCTGCCCGACATGCCCCCACCGACATCGAAGAGCTCAGCGGCTATCTGGACCAGATGGAAGGCAGCGACGACGACAACGTGCACTCGGTGCTGGATCACAGTTTCCACATGCGCATCGCCGAGATCGCGGGCGCCCCGGCGGTGGAGGCGATGCTGGGCGTGCTGCGCTCGCGGTCGCGCTCCTACCGGATCTTCGAGAGCGCCTCGGCGTCAGAGATCAAGCGACTATCGAACGAGGGGCATCGCGCGATCCTCGATGCGATCGCCCGTCGTGATGCTCCGTCAGCGGCGGCGGCCGCGGTGGCGCATGCGGCTCAGACGGAGCACTGGCTGCGACAGCTGCGCCCGCCCGCACGTGCGAATTCTGAGGATATGCCGAACGAGGAATGAATCGGCGTCGGTGCCGTGTTGCAGTCCTCGGATCGACGAAAGGATTCCCCATGGCACGCATCGCCGTCATCGGTGGCACCGGTTACTCCGGCAGCCACATCGCCGCAGAGGCCGCAGCACGCGGTCACCAGGTCACCTCGTTCTCACGTTCGGCTCCCACCGAGCCGCGCGACGGCGTCACGTACGAGACGGGAAGCATCGAGCAGCCGCAGGCGCTCGTGGACGCGATCGGTGATGTCGACGTCGTCGTGGTGGCTGTGTCGCCGCGCGGTGGCATGGAGGGCAAGACGCGACCTGCCATCCGCGAGACGATCGAACTGCTTCCCGCGTCGGTGCGCGTCGGCGTCATCGGCGGTGCCGGATCGTCGCTGGTGGCTCCCGGTGGTGCGCGCGTGATGGACGAGGGCTTCCCGCCCGAGATTCTCCCCGAGGCCACCGAGATCGGTGGCGTGCTGGACGATCTGCGCGAGCGCGGTGAGGCCAACGAGTGGTTCTACGTGCACCCGGCCGGCGGCTACGGATCGTGGGCTCCTGGCGAGCGCACCGGCTCGTACCGCATCGGAGGTGACGTGATCGTCGTGGACGAGAACGGTGACTCGAACATCGGTGGCGAGGACTTCGCCATCGCCGTGGTCGACGAGATCGAGAACCGCAAGCACGTCGCCGCGCGTTTCACCGTCGGCTACTGAGCCGAACTGATCGAGGGCCGCTCCCCAGGGGGCGGCCCTCGATCCATCTCACGCCAGTTCCGGCCCGACGTAGCGCGCTGAGGGGCGGATGATCTTCGAGTCCGCGGCCTGTTCCAGGATGTGTGCGCTCCAACCAGCGGCACGTGCCACGGCGAACGTGGGCGTGAACATCTCCCGCGGCACTCCGCAGGCCTCCATCACCACGGCGGCGTAGAACTCCAGGTTGATGTGGAGGGCGCGACCGGGCTTGAGGTCGGCGAGCACCCGCTCGGCGACGGCCTCGAACCGCAGCGCCTGCTCCACCCGGGCGCCGCCGAGACCGAGAGCGACCTGTTTCAGCAGTTCCGAGCGCGGGTCGACGGTGCGATACACCGGATGCCCGAAGCCCATGAGTCGTTCGCCGGACGCAACCTTCTCGCGCAGGAGACGTTCGGTGCGAGCGTCGTCTCCGTTGCCGATCTCGTCGAGGGCTTCCAGCGCACGCGCGGGCGCCCCGCCATGGAGTGGACCCGTCAGCGAGCCGATCGCTCCGGCGAAGCACGCGGCCGCGCTGGCGCCGGTCGAGGCGATCACGCGTGCGGTGAACGTCGAGGCGTTGAAGCCGTGGTCCATCGCCGCCACCAGATACGCGGAGAGTGCCGACACCTGGGCGTCCGAGGGTGTCGATCCGCTCACGGCGCGCAGGTAGCGCGCCACGAAGCCGCGGTCATCGTCCGCGGACCCGGCGATGACGACCGGCGTGATCGCGGCCAGTGCCACGGTCTGACGTGTGCGCTCGTCGACGGGCAGGTCGTAAAGTGCGCCGAATCCGCGCGCGGCGGCCGTCAGGGGCCACGCGGCAGTCAATCGTGACGCGGCGTCGACGGGTGGCAGCGTCGCCAGCATGTCGGCGACGGCAGGGTCCTGCTGCGCCGCCAGCAGCGCGGCGTTCCAATCGGCGCTGTGTGCTGCGTCCGGAAGATGCCCGTGCACCAGGTGGAACCAGGCATCCTCGAAGGGTGCGGTCCGTGCGAGCACTGTAGCGTCGTGCTGGCGGTACTGGTATCGCCCGGCATTGCCATCCACCCGACTGATGGATGTGTCGGTCACGGCGACGTTGGTCAGTCCGTGAGGCACCTCGATGAGGGTGTCGTTCATTCGATCGATCTGCATGATCTCTCCTCCACTGGCGTGTTGCCCCAGCTTGTGTCCGACTCGCGGCAGCGGCACTATTGATTCGATCAACATGGATGACCTTCCCTCTCTCACTACGGCGGAGACCGCCGCACGCCTCGGGGTCAAACCCGCCAGTCTGTACGCCTATGTCTCGCGGGGACTGCTGACCCGGATGCGGACGGCACACGGGTCGCGGTTCGACGCACTGGAGGTGGAGCGGTTCGCGCGCTCACGCCGACGCGCCGATCCCGTCGGCGTGGTTCCGGGATCGCCCCTGATGGTGCTGGACACCGACATCGCCCTGATCGAGGACGGCAATCTGTACTTCCGCGGTCACGATGCCCTCGAGCTCACGCGCGAGCGCTCCTTCGAGCGACTCGCGCGATGGATCTGGGGGCAGCCCGACAGCGCGGCTCCGTTCGTCGTCGACTCGGATGCCTGGGATGCGGCTCGGTCGCTCGCGGCGGCTGTGCCGGGCGATGCAGCCCTCACCCGGATGCGGGCGGCCGTGCTCGGATTAGGTGCCCACGCAGCGGGGGCGGATACAGCGGCGACGCCGCAGGCCGCGGTCCGGGCCGGGGAGCGGCTCTTGGCTGTGCTGCCCCGCGTCGTGGGCGGCTCGGCGGGGTTCGCCGAGGAGTCCGTCGCGAAGACCCTCGCTGTCGCGCTCAGCGGCCGCGAATCGACCCCCGAGCTCGTGGCGGTGATGGATCGTGCCCTGGGACTGGCGATCGACCACGACCTCGCGGTGTCAACTTTGGCCGCTCGGGTGGCTGCCAGTGCTCGGAGCTCGGCGTACGCGAGTGTGTCAGCCGCTTTGGCCGCGTTCGATTCGCCGTTGCATGGCACAGTGAGCCGCGATGCCGTCGTCCTGCTGCGGAGGGTGCACGCCGGACAATCGCCGGCGCGTGCGCTGCGGGCGGGGGACACCGCACGGTTCGGCATCCCCGGATTCGGTCACCGGATCTACCGCGGGCCGGATCCCCGCGCGCTGGCGATTCTCGAGGACATCGCCGCGCTGGATCACGACGGTTCCGTGCGGGGCGCGGTAGCGCAGCTGAGCGCCGCCGTTCGTGATCGCGCCGGGCTGCACCCGAACATCGATCTGGCGCTGGCCGCGCTGGTGTTGGCGGGTGGATTGCGTGATGACGCGGGCGTGGTGCTGTTCGGAATCGGACGCGTCGTCGGCTGGATCGCCCACATTGCCGACGAGTATCAGCGGGCGCCGATGCGGCTGCGCCCCCAGGGGCGGTACACCGGGCCGTGAGCGCGCCAGCTCTGGTCTGCGTTCGTGCAGTGCAGGCGGTGAGCGAGCGCCGAAGGTGAGACCAGCGGCTCCAGTGGTCTCAACTTCGGGTCACCCGGCGCCGACGGAGAGCAGAATCTGAGACCGCGGCGTCAGACCAGGTCGCGCCAGTCGACGCCCTCGTCCTCGTCGTCTTCGATGATGGAACCGGAGGACGTGATCACCGGCATCGCGAGCGTCTCCGTCGGCGGGCCCATGATGGTGGCCTCGTCGCGGCGGTGGCGCAGCACATCCTTGATGTAGCTGGAGAGCACCTCCGCCAGGGGCACTGCTTGGCCGCGCGCCTGCGACATGTACCACCGGTGCTCCAGCACCTGGTGATACACCTCGGCGGGCTCGAGCTTCGCACGGAGGTCATAGGGAATGGCCTTGATCACGGGCTCGAACACCCGCGTAAGCCACTCGTGAGCCGCCATCTCCTCGTCGGAGCCGACGCGACTGACGCGCGCACGGAACTCATCTAGATCGTTCAGCAGACGGCGGGCCTGGTTCTCCTCGACATCGAGACCCGTGAGACGGATGAGGCGGCGCTGGTGGTGACCGGCGTCCACGACCTTCGGCTGGATGACGACACGGGAGCCGTTCGCCGCGGTCTGGATGGCCATCTCGTCGATGTCGAATCCGAGCGCGTTCAGCCGCTGCACCCGCTCGGTGAGTCGCCAGGTCTCGTTCGAGCCGAACGACTCCTCTACCGTGAGGGCATCCCACAGTGAGCGGTACGACGACACGATCCGATCGGCGATGTCAACGGCATCCACGCCGCGTTCGAGGCGGCCGCCGGCGGCGAGGTCCATGATCTCACCCGCGATGTTGGTGCGCGCGACGTCCAGGTCGTGATTTCGCTGGCCCTCGGTCAGACCGCCCTCGTGGAGTTCGCCGGTTTCAGCATCGACGAGGTAAGCGGCGAAGGCACCAGCGTCGCGGCGGAAGAGCGTATTGGACAGCGAGACGTCGCCCCAGAAGAAGCCGATGTTGTGCAGGCGAACGAGCAGCACAGCCAGCGCGTCGACAAGTCGCCCGGCCGTGTCGGGCCGGAGCACCTGCGTGAACAGCGCGCGATACGGCATGGAGAAGCGCAGGTGCGCCGTGACCAGCGCGGCCGGGAGCGGATCGCCGTTGTCGTCCGTGCGACCCGCGATCACGGCGACGCGCTCGACGCACGGCACGGCGAGGCGGTGCAGGTTTCCGAGCATCTCGTACTCGCGCCGCGCCATCGCCTCCGTGGTCTCCTTGACGGCGACGACGCGGCCCGAAAGGTTCGCGAAGCGCACCAGGTGGCGAGAGAGACCCTTAGGCAGCGAGACGATCGCCGAGCTCGGCCAGGTGGCGAGGGACGTAGACCAGGGCAGTTCCAACAGTCCGGGATCGACCGTGCTGGCCGTGATGGTGAGGGCTTCGGACACGGGCTCCCTTTCGCCGGGGTGAAACGCCGATGCGGCGCGGTGGATTTCTCCACCGCGCCGCATCGGTGCGGTACTTCGATTATCAGGCCGAAGCGATGGCCTTCTCGGTGAGGCGCTCGCCGGTCTCGGCGTCGAACACGTGCACGTGGCCCGGAACGGCGGCCAGCGTGACGGTGTCACCCGCGAACGGGTGCTTGCGACCGTCGACGCGAGCGACGATGTCGTGCTCGGCACCGCCGTTGGCGTTGGCGCGACCGTAGAGGTAGCCGTCAGCACCGAGCTCCTCGACGAGGTCGACCTGAACCTTGAGGCCCTTCTCGCCAGCAGCGCCGACGACGAGGTCCTCGGGGCGGATGCCCACGCGGACCTGCTTGCCGTTCGCCTTGGCGAGAACCTCGCGCTCGACCGGAACGATCTCGTCGCCCCAGATGATGCCACCGTCGGCGATGTCGCTGGTGAACAGGTTCATGGCCGGCGAACCGATGAAGCCGGCGACGAACTCGTTCGACGGGCGCTCGTACAGGTCACGCGGCGTGCCGACCTGCTGGAGGAGGCCATCCTTGAGGACCGCGATGCGGTCACCCATGGTCAGAGCCTCGGTCTGGTCGTGCGTGACGTACACGGTGGTGACGCCCAGGCGACGCTGCAGCGACGCGATCTGGGTACGGGTCTGGACGCGGAGCTTGGCGTCGAGGTTCGACAGCGGCTCGTCCATGAGGAACACCTGGGGCTGACGCACGATAGCGCGACCCATGGCGACGCGCTGACGCTGACCACCCGAGAGGGCCTTCGGCTTGCGGTTGAGGTAGTCGGTGAGGTCGAGGAGCTTGGCAGCCTCCTCGACGCGCTTGGCGCGCTCGTCCTTGTTGACGCCGGCGATCTTCAGGGCGAAGCCCATGTTCTCGGCGACGGTCATGTGCGGGTACAGAGCGTAGTTCTGGAACACCATCGCGATGTCGCGGTCCTTCGGCGGGACGTCAGTGACGTCGCGGTCGCCGATGAGGATGCGGCCAGCGTTGACCTCTTCGAGGCCGGCGAGCATTCGCAGCGAGGTGGACTTTCCACAACCCGACGGGCCGACGAGGACGAGGAACTCACCGTCACCGACTTCGAGGTTGAGCTTGTCGACAGCGGGACGCGTGCCCCCGGGGTACAGACGAGTGGCCTGGTCGAAAGTTACAGACGCCATTGTGTTCTTCTCCTTCACCGGCAGGTACGTGCCGGACGATCCGTAGTGAATGAGCGACGGGGGTAAGCCGCCGTGACCCGTCGTCGGGTCGCGTTCAGTATGGCACGCGCGTCGTGATATCGCACGAACTGATCCACCCTGCCGATGTCACAGATCGCTCATATCCCGGTCACCGTATGTTTACTCGTCCTTTTGCGAGGAAGCACTGGCCCCTCGTCTGGGCATTTCTCAGTGTGGGTGGGTACCATCGTTTGGTTGTCGCCACGGCGACGGACCCGGATCCTGGCCGGGCGAGGAGGCGGAGACTTCATGACGAACGACGATCACAGCGAGCTGGAGAGCACTGAGCAGCGGCAGGCCGTGCGCGCCAAGGCCCAGCGGGTGCAGGCCGCCCAGAAGCGGTGGCGCGTCGTTCGCGTGTCGATCCTCGCCGTTCTCGCTCTCGCCGTCGTCGCAGCGATCATCGTGGCCGTCACTCTCGTCGTCAGCAGCGCAGCGACCAAGCCGGCCCCGGTTCCCGCCAATGTCGTCGATGACGGCGTGCAGATCGGCGCCTCTGCGGTCAACCTGCCGACCTCCGCAGGCAACGGCACCCTCACTCCCACGTCGGCTCCGTCCACCGCAGCTCCCACCACCGCTCCCGTCTCGGTGGTGGTCTACTCCGACTACCTCGACGCCAAGGCCGCCACGTTCCAGACCGGGAACGCGAGCCAGCTGGCGCAGCTGGTCAGCGACGGTGCGATCACGCTGAGCTACCACCCGCTCGCGACTCTCGCGCACAAGTCGAACGGCACCAAGTACTCGCTGCGGGCCGCGGGAGCTGCAGCCTGCGTGGCCAGCTACGCCCCGGACCTGTTCTTCTCCTACAGCTACGAGCTCATGCTCAAGCAGCCGGGTCTCGATGACGACGGTCCCACCGACGACGACCTCGCCGACCTGGCGATCGCTCTCGGCATCCCGAACCAGGACGGCCTGCGCACGTGCATCACCAATGCCACGTATGAGCCGTGGGTGAAGGCGGCAACCGAGCGTGCGGTCGAGGGCCCGCTGCCCGGCACGAAGGCCACGATCGGCGAGCTGCCCCTCGTGCTCATCAACGGCGTTCCGTATGTCGGCTCGCTCGACCAGCCCGCTGAGCTGCTGCAGGCCGTGATGGCTGCGGAGTCGAAGGCGTACTTCGAAACCGCGAGCCCGTCGCCTTCCTCCACTGCGACGTCTACACCGACTCCGGAGCCCGCTCCGGCACCCGAGGCCACTCCCGCCACGGAGCCCACACCGGCGACGGAGACCACCCCCGCCGGATGACACCGGTCGCGATCAGCCAGTAGGCTGGTCGCATCCGCCGACTTGGCGCAATTGGTAGCGCACCCGACTTGTAATCGGGCGGTTACGGGTTCAAGTCCCGTAGTCGGCTCAGAAAAGCCCTGATCAGGGCCAGAAAAACACCCCGCCGGTCTCTAGTGGTGGGGCGTTTCTCGCTACCTACTCGCTGTTTCAAGCGGACAGCGATTCGAGAACATCGCCCGCTTTCGGGCCGAGGTGCGCGAGCTTGATGGGCGTCGACGAGCGAGGGTCGCACACGTCGTGGCACCGGGGCAGGACAAGACTCAGACAACATCCCACGGCATACCCGAGCGAGGAGGTGCCATGAACCCGATCTTCGGCACCTATGTCGTCGACAACCCGGGCAGCCCCGAGATCGCAACGGCGGAGACCCAGGCGGCGATCGACGCGGACGGCGGTGCGCATCTTGTGTTCGATCCCGTGGGTCAACCGGGGCGCCCGAGGGCACGGGACATCATCTTCGACGAGCTCTGGTGGATCGAGGTGGTCCTCGACGATCAGGATGAGCCGACGAGCATCTTCCTGCTCTGCACGTCGATGCACATCGGGTGTGGTGCGATCCGCGGGACGCTGACGCGGTCGGAGCCGCCGAGCGCGGACGGTCGAATCCACTGGCGCATCGAGATTCCGTCGGAGTCGGTCACCGCGCCGCCGCTGTATGGCCCGGAACTCGTGCCCGAACGCAATGTGTGGCGCGACGGTCGGGCGGAGGCGGTGGTCACTCGGCGCGCGGACAACGTCGTGGAAGCCATCGACATGTGGATCGCGGTGTCGTCGGGAACGCAGTAGGAGCCGATCGGCCTCTCGTGGGCAAGGAGTTGCGTGCCCAAAGGAGGGCTCGATAGCGGACGTAGGACGCCAGCGCCTGCACCCTCCTACCTTCACGCCATCAGCCTATTCTCGTGTCCGTCCGTCGGTGTCGGAGGTCGGTCAGAGCGGCCGGTCGCGCAGCAGGAACCAGCGGTCGGCGATCTCGCGCAGTCGGATCACATCCGCCGCCGGCCACCGATACGCTTCCGCGAGCTTCATCGCCCGCCACCAGGTGCGCGCGTGCCGACCCGCCACGACGTACCCAGCCGTTCCCGACGTCGGCGGTGCGATCACCGTCTCGTCGCTGCGAGGGTCCGTCGGGTGCAGGCTGATTCCCGCGGTCCGCGCCAGCGTGCACAGCCACACGTAGTCCGGATCGGCCGCGAACGTGACACGTCGGCGGGACTCGCGTTCGAACGCCGCGGCGCGAGCGAGTCGATCCGCCTCAGCGGCGGCGCGGCGGATCGCCTCCTCCCGACCGAAATGCTCCCGCCAGTGCATCGCGTCGTCGATCTCGGACAGCATCGCGAGGCGCGCGACCGGAGCCAGGTCCGGTGACAGGACATCGGGATGCTCGTGAAGAGCGACGACCACACCAGGCATCAGCCCCTGCGGCGTCTGCACGAAGACCCGCAGTCCCGGCACCGGGAGGGTGTCGAGAGGCCAGACATGAAGGGCTGCGCGGCCCAGTGGTTCGGCGTCCGCCAGATCACAGGGTGCGACGGAGACGTAGACGACCGCGTCTTCCGCCATCACATTCTCCCGATGTCCCAGCACCGACCCGTGCCGGGCTCCGGGACGACAGTACCCGCCACCGCCGACACGGGAGCAGCAGATCGCCGACGTGGGAGCGATAGGGGACGGGCCGCAGGCGCGAGCGGCGCGCGGGCATAGAATCGAAACGGTGGGTTCTGCCCACCTCACCGCTGCCGTACCGCTGAGGGAGACGCCTGTTCATGGCAAAAATCATCTACACCCACACCGATGAGGCGCCGATGCTGGCGACCCACTCGTTCCTGCCGATGGTCGAGGCCTTCGCCTCCCAGGCGGGTATCGATGTGGAGACGCGCGACATCTCGCTGTCGGGCCGCCTCATCGCAGCGTTCCCGGAGTTCCTGACGCCGCAGCAGCAGATCGGCGACGCCCTTGCTGAGCTGGGCGAGCTCGCTAAGACGGCGGACGCCAACATCGTCAAGCTTCCCAACATCTCCGCCTCCGTGCCGCAGCTGAAGGCCGCGATCGCCGAGCTGCAGGCGCAGGGCTACAACCTGCCCGACTATCCCGACGCCGCCGAGAGCGACGCCGACAAGGACATCCAGACGCGCTACGACCGCATCAAGGGCTCCGCCGTGAACCCCGTGCTCCGCGAGGGCAACTCGGACCGCCGCGCACCGCTGTCGGTGAAGAGCTACGCGCAGAAGCACCCGCACCGCATGGGCGCATGGAGCAGCGACTCGAAGACGAACGTCGCGACCATGGGGGAGGGCGACTTCTTCAGCAACGAGCAGTCGGTCACCCTCCCGGCCGCCGACACCCTCGAGATCCGCTTCGTGGCTGAGGATGGCACCACGTCTGTTCTCAAGAGCGGCCTGTCCGTACTCGAGGGTGAGGTCATCGATGGCACCGTCATGAGCCTGTCCGCTCTCGACGCCTTCCTGGCCGCGCAGATCGTGCGCGCCAAGGAGGAGGGCGTGCTCTTCTCCGCCCACCTGAAGGCCACGATGATGAAGGTCTCCGACCCGATCATCTTCGGTCGTGTCGTGCGCGCCTACTTCTCGGAGCTGTTCGACACGTACGGCGACCAGCTCGCCGCCGCCGGCCTCTCGGAGAACAACGGCCTCGCCGCGATCATCGGTGGCCTCGACGCTCTGCCGGCCGACGTGGCCGACGGCGTGCGCGCCCTCATCGAGAAGGGCCTCCAGGAGGGTCCCGCCCTCGCGATGGTCGACTCGGCTAAGGGCATCACCAACCTGCACGTGCCCAGCGACGTGATCGTCGACGCCTCGATGCCGGCGATGATTCGCGACTCGGGCAAGATGTGGAACCGCGCCGGTGAGCGCCAGGACACCCTCGCGGTGATCCCCGACGCCTCCTACGCCGGTGTCTACCAGGCCGTGATCGACGACTGCCGCGCCAACGGCGCATATGACCCCGCCACCATGGGCGACGTCCCCAACGTCGGCCTCATGGCGCAGAAGGCGGAGGAGTACGGCTCGCACGACAAGACCTTCCAGCTGACCGCCGCCGGTCGCGTCCAGGTCGTCAACAGCGCGGGCGACGTGCTCATCGAGCACGCTGTCGGCGCGGGTGATATCTGGCGCGCATGCCAGACCAAGGACATCCCGGTGCGCAACTGGGTGGAGCTGGCCGTCGAGCGCGCCCGCGACTCGCAGACGCCGGCGGTGTTCTGGCTGGACGAGAACCGCGCCCACGACGCTCAGCTCATCGCCAAGGTCAACACCTACCTCGCGGACCTCGACACCGACGGTCTCACTATCGAGATCATGTCGCCGGTCGACGCCACGAAGTACTCGATCGAGCGCATCCGCCGCGGAGAGAACACCATCTCCGTCACCGGAAACGTGCTGCGTGACTACAACACCGATCTGTTCCCGATCCTCGAGCTCGGCACCTCGGCCAAGATGCTCTCGGTGGTTCCGCTGCTCGCCGGCGGCGGCCTCTTCGAGACCGGTGCCGGTGGATCCGCACCCAAGCACGTGCAGCAGGTTCAGGAAGAGAACCACCTGCGTTGGGACTCGCTCGGCGAGTTCCTTGCGCTCGCGGTCTCGTTCGAGAAGAACGCGAAGCAGGACGACAACCCGAAGGCGAAGATCCTCGGCGTCACGCTGGACGAGGCCACCGGTCGTTTCCTGGACGAGGACAAGTCGCCGTCGCGCTCTGCAGGCGAACTGGACAACCGCGGCAGCCACTACTACCTGGTGCGCTACTGGGCCGAGGCTCTCGCAGCCCAGTCCGAGGACGCCGACCTCGCGGCCGCCTTCGCGCCCGTCGCCTCGGCGCTGGTGGCGAACGAAGACGTCATCCTCTCGGAGCTGAACGGCGTGCAGGGAGCGCCGGTCGACCTCGGTGGCTACTACCACCCGGACGAGGCGAAGGTCTCGGCCGTCATGCGTCCGTCTGCCACGCTGAACGCGATCATCGACGGCCTGCGCGGCTGATCGGATCACAGAGGCGGGGCCCTGCGCGTTGCGCAGGGCCCCGCC
>NZ_JBJDRI010000054.1:0-19881 GCF_044987425.1 Microbacterium sp. ZW T5_56
CCCCTGAGGCAAGCGTTCCGTCCGCTGCTGCCGCGTCCGACGCCACGGCCCCTGTCGCCGCCGCTTCTGCCACCCCCGCCCAGGCAGCTCCGGCTCCCGCCGCTGCTGCTGACGCTCCCGCCGCTGCTGCTGGCGCTCCCGCCGCTGCTGCTGGCGCTCCCGCCGCTGCTGCTGGCGCTGCCGCTGGCGCTCCCGCTGCCGCTCCCGGCACTGCTGTGGCCGAGATTCATCCGCCCCTGCCGTTCCCGCGCACGGTGCGCCCGGGCCGGTACGCATTCGTGCACCCGGAGAAGGTTGAGCCGCGTCGCATCGGCGCCTTCACCCGCGCGCAGTGGGCCGGGATCGTGATCGTCGGCGGCGGTGCGCTCCTGGCTCTCGCGTACTTCGCGGTGTTCTTCGCGCGCTTCCTGGTTTCGCTGGATCCGATCGCGGACTTCCTCCGCACCTACCCGGGCGAGTACGACCTGCCCGAGGGTGCGACCCCCGGCTTCCCGGCGTGGGCGCAGTGGCAGCACTTCTTCAACATCTTCCTGATGGTGCTGATCATCCGCTCGGGTCTCGGTGTTCGTCGTGAGCGTCGACCCGACGCCTTCTGGCGGGCGCGCTGGTCGAAGGACGCCAAGCAGAAGATCAGCTTGACGCTGTGGTTCCACCAGTCGCTCGACATCCTGTGGCTGGTGAACGGTCTCGTGTTCGTGGTGCTGCTGTTCGCCTCCGGACACTGGATGCGCATCGTGCCGACCAGCTGGGAAGTCCTCCCGAACGCGCTGTCGGCCGCGATTAAGTACGTCTCGCTGGATTGGCCGACCGAACACGGCTGGGTGAACTACAACAGCCTGCAGCAGATCATGTACTTCGTCACCGTGTTCGTGGCCGCGCCGCTCGCGGCGATCACCGGAGTGCGGATGAGTGGCATCTGGCCGAAGAACGCGAAGGCGCTGAACAAGGCCTATCCCGTGGAGATCGCCCGTGCGATTCACTTCCCGGTGATGCTGTACTTCGTCATCTTCATCGTCATCCACGTGGTGCTTGTGTTCGCCACGGGTGCCCTGCGCAACCTGAACCACATGTTCGGCGGCACGGATGAGGTGAACTGGGCCGGCTTCTGGATCTTCTTCGCCGGCATGGTCGTGGTCGTCGGGGCTGTTGCCGCGTCGCGGACGATCGTGCTCGCCCCCATCGCGAAGCTGTTCGGCACCGTCACCCAGCGTTGACGTCGCCCTGGCTCCCCGGCGTCGGTGGTCTCAGAACAGGTTGATGTGTCGTGTGATGTGAGTGCTTAGTGAGACCAGCGACACGGCTGGTCTCACTAAGTGCGGCGGTGCGGTGGCAGATCCACAGAATCTGAGACCACAGCGCCGACATGGGGCCAAGGCCAGCGCGAGCCGGCACTCCGTTTCGCTTCGCGGACGATCGTGCTGGTGCCGATCGCGAGGCTGTTTGGCACCGTCACCAGCGCTGAAGTCTCAGTGCCCCGGTGGCAGTGGTCTTAGAACAGGTTGATGTGTCGTGTGATTTGAGCACTTAGTGAGACCAGCCGTGCCCGTGGTCTCACGAAGTGCGGCGGTGCGGCCGAGGATCCGCAGACCCTGAGACCACAGCGCCGACATGGGGCCAAGGGCCTGCGTGAAGGCTGGCACGTCGTTTCGCTTCGCGGACGATCGTGCTGGCGCCGATCGCGAGGCTGTTTGGCGCCGTCACCCAGCGCTGACGTCGCACTGCCTCCCCGGCGTCGGTGGTCTCAGAACAGGTTGATGTGTCGTGAGATGTGAGCTCCTTGTGAGACCAGCGACATGGCTGGTCTCACGAAGCGCGGCGGTGCGGTGGCGGATCGGCAGAATCTGAGACCATAGCGCCGGCATGATGCCAAGGCCAGCGCGAGCCGGCACTTCGTTTCGCTTCGCGGTCGATCGTTGCTGGTGCCGATCGCGAAGCTGTTTGGCACCGTCACCCAGCGCTGACACCAGCGGTGTCAGGGGTCTCAGAACAGGTTGATGTGTCGTGTGATGTGAGCACTTAGTGAGACCAGTGGTGCCGGTGGTCTCATGAAGTGCGGCGGTGCGGTGGCGGATCCGCAGA
This sequence comes from Microbacterium sp. ZW T5_56, assembly GCF_044987425.1. NCBI lineage: Bacteria > Bacillati > Actinomycetota > Actinomycetes > Micrococcales > Microbacteriaceae > Microbacterium > Microbacterium sp. ZW T5_56. The sequence continues at coordinate 2,080 of NZ_JBJDRI010000054.1, forward strand.
ATCTGAGACCTCCGCGCCGGCATGGGGCCAAGTCCAGCGCGAGGCCGGCACTTCGTTTCGCGTCGCTCGCTCAGCAACCCCGGGGTGAGCTCAGACGCCGGAGCTGGAGCTCAGACGCCGGAGCCGGAGTTCAGACGCCGGCACCGGCACCGGCACCCACGCCGGTACCGGAGCCGGCACCGGCACCGGCGTGGGCGGCGAGGCCGGCGGCGTAGGCCTCGGCGGAGCCGAGGTGGAACATGTCGCGCTCGGCGGGGCGCACGATGCTGCGCGCGCCGGGCAGATCCAGCTCGCCGACGAGGTCTGCGCGTCCCCGCACGACGGCCACCGGGCGTCGTCCGGCTTTGCCCTTGACGAGGTCCGCGGTGGCGCAGAGTTCATCCGCCACGCACGGCATGGTGACCACCAGCGGGCGACCCTCGGCGTCGACACCGCCGCGCAGGTCTTCGAACACGCGCACTCCGCCGGCACCGATGGCGTGATCCGTCTGGCCCTCGCGCCAGGCACGGCCCAGGGTGTCTGACACGAGAACGCCCACGTAGGCACCCGTGCGCTCCCGCAGACCAGCGGCGATCGCGCGCGCCGAGCGGTCGGGATCCTCGGGAAGCAGCAGCACCGTCCCGTGCGGGGTGTTGGACGCGTCCACTCCGGCTGCGGCGGACACGATGCCCAGGCGGTTCTCCACGATGCGCGTGGTGTGTCCGGTCGGTGAGGTGCGCGAGGCGACCACGCGTACGGTCTCGGCCGTGATCGCGTCTTCGCGATCGTCGGCGGGGACGAAGCGGTTCTCGGCCTTGGAAACGATCTTCGATGTCACCACGATGATGTCGCCATCGCGGAGATCCGCACCGACCGCCGCGCGAATCACCTTGACGAGGTCCGTGCCCGCGGTGATCTCACCGATTTCGTCGGGCGCCCAGGCCTGGAGCACGTCAGCGGACGAAGCGGACCTCGGTGATCGTCTCGCCGAGGAAGGGCTCTTCCTGCGAGGCGCCATCGAGGACGAGCCCGTTGCGCTGATAGAAGCGGTGCGCGCGGGGATTGTCCTCGGCCACCCAGAGGTAGACCGCTTCGTCCTTCTCAACGACAGCGTCGAACAGCTTCTGCCCAGTGCCTGTGCCCTGGTAGGCGGCGAGGAGGTAGATGAAGATCAGCTCGCGCTCCGCGGGAGCCTCGGCGTCACGAGCGGGACCGGATCCGGCGAAGCCGACGATCTCGCTGCCATCGAGGGCGACGAAGCAGCGGAATTCGGGACCCTGGGCGGCCCAGCCGGTCCAGAGCTCAGCGAGGCGCTTGGTCGAGATGTTCTCGAGGGTGGCCGTGCTGATGAGGTGGTCGTAGGTCTCGTGCCAGCAGGTTGCGTGGACGCGGCCGAGAGTTTCGGCATCGCTTACGCGAACCGGGCGGACAACGGTGTCGGTGTGGAGCTCAGCTGCCATGGCGAGACTCTAACCCGCAACCGCGCCGGGGCGAAATCCGGCCGTCATGCGCATGCATTGTGCACGCTCGATGCTCCGCCGCCCAGCGGAGGCGGGTAGCATCGCGGATCGTGAACCTCATCTGGCGGACCCTCATCACCATGCTCCGTGCGCGCCTCTCGCTGCGCCGCGGAAACGCTCTGGGGCCGCGGGATGTGTCCACCGTCCGCGTCACGACGCTGCCGACGGATCTGGATCTGCTCCGCCACATGAACAACGGTCGCTATCTGTCGCTGATGGATCTCGGGCGCTGGGATCTGCTGGTGCGAACGGGTCTCATGGACGCGATGAAGGAGCACGGCTGGTACGCGGTGGTGTCTGCGGAGACCATCACATTCCGCAAATCCCTCACCCTCGGCCAGCGATTCGACATCGAGTCGCGCCTGCTCGGCCACGATGACCGCGCCATCTTTCTCGAGCACCGCGTGGTGGTGAAGGGGGAGATCTACGCCCGTGCGATCGTCGGTGCCCGGATGGTCCGGCGCTCCGGCGGCACCGTGTCTCACGAAGAGCTGTTCGCGGCGATCGGACGGCCCGAAGGGCTGCCGGACATCGCGGACTGGATCGAGGACTGGATGCGCGAGTCGCGCCTGCCGTCGACACGACGACCCGCTCCCAGCACGTGGTCGTGACCTCGCGCCGGTAACCTCACGGATATGAGGTCTTTCATCGCCGTGTTCGGCCGGGTGCTGTGGCAGCACTGGCCCGTGATGATGGCCTGGTACGTCGGTGGCCGCGTGGTCCACGATGCCTGGATCCAGTTTGCCGGCTGGGTGGCCGGGCATAACACGATCGCCGGGTACGCGATGATGCCCATCGCGATGATCGCCAATCTGGTCGGCTTCGTGGGCATGTTCCTGGTTGTTCGGGACGCGCTGCCGACGCTCACCGGCGTCGCTCCGCAGCCCGTGGATCCCGTCGAACGGCGTCGATCGTTCCGTGACGCGCTGTTCGCCGGCATGCTGCCCTACTTCGCGTTCTACGCAACGGCACGTTTCCTCAACGCCGACATGATCGCCTTCCTGCAGGTTGCCGAGGAGGTCAGGCGTGGGCGCATCGACATCCTGCGTGAGCAGGGCGCCGACAACATCCGGGAACTGGTGGCGGGCTCGGGAGATATCGCCTTCGTCAACCCCTTCACACTTGCTGCCGTGCTTCTCGCCTACGGGCTCCGACTGCTCTGGAAGCGCTACGCGGAGCGTGTGCCCCGCTGGCTGACACCCGTGGGGGTGTACGTCGAGGCCGTGTGGGTGATCGGTTTCGTGGTTGTCATCGGGCTGCTGATCGACGAGGTCATGGGCTGGGTGGACGGCCGGATGGCCGCCGTCTGGGCGCAGGACATCGGCGACTGGTTCGCCGCGCACCTGTCGTTTGTAGCGGTGGTGTGGGAGGGGATCGGAGCGTTCACGGGGCAGGTGGCCGATGTCGTGCTGCTGCCCATCTCCTGGCTCACGATCGCCGGTGTGATCTACGGGCAGGCGATCGAGGCCGAGGCGCCGCAGCTGCGGCTGAAGGCCATCCTGCGCGCGCGCCGGTTGGCGGAGCGCGTGAAGGAACCGGTCCGCCGTCGGATCGCAGACCTCTTCGAGCCGATCACCTCCCGCGTGACACCGATCTGGTCGGCGCTGGTGATGATGCTGCGCGCGGGCCCCGTGTTCGTCGGCGGGTTCGTGCTCGCCTACGGGCTCTGGCGGTGGGGGAGCGAGTGGCTGCAGATCGTCGTTCCCCGACTGTTCGGAGGGCACGATCAGCTGTACTGGAGCATGTTCGGCGCCGCGATTCTGTTCATCGCACCCGTCGTGTGTGAGCCGATCCGCATTGCACTGGTGAGCGCGGGCTACGACACTGCCCTCTCAGCCCTCCGCGAGCGTCGGAGCGATGGTGAAACGCGCGACGCGGGTGACGAGGGCCGTGTTGTCTTTGACGACCACGTCAAGGAAGAAGGGACCGACGGCATCCGACGGTAGGGCGAAGGCGCTGATGAGCCGATAGTCCTCACCCTCCTTCTGGTAGTCGCACGTGGGTGGACCGTCCTCGGGGGCATCCCAGTCGAGAAGCGGGGTCGCGCTCAGCCACGTGCGATGACTCCCGTCTACCTCCGTGAGCTCCAGCGTGCATTCGCGAGGGGCATTCTTGACGTTCACGGTCACCCACATCGCCTGAGACCCGGCCGGAGGCTTCGAGAACGCCACGACGTCCGTGGGGAAGAACTGACTACCCACGGGGCCGACAGAGCTCTCATCGAGCGATACCGAGTCCTTGGTGGAATCAGCGATGTGAACCTGGATGCGATCGAGCGACTGAATCGGGGGCAGCACGTCTACGACCGTGAACATCCCGGCGGCCGCGACCAGTCCCAGCAGCACCGCTCCCAGCGGGCGTCGGTTGCGCCGCCACCAGGTGCTCGTTTCTGCAGAACTCACGGTGCCCTCACCGTCGGCGCTTCGAACGACAGATCCGTCTCCAGCGGAATCGCGCCGAGGTCGACCACGAGCTGCACCTGGTCACCCGACCACACGCCGACGTCGTCTGAACTGCGGCGGCCGATCATGACCGTCGCATCTCCCAACGGCGCGTCGGGCGCTATCTGGAACAGAATCGAGCCGCTCACCACGAGCCCCGTCCGCAGCTGAAAGCCATCGATTCGCTGCTCACGGTAGATGAGGTCGGACGATGTGATGAGCGTATCGTTCAGCTGCAGCCCGACGCCTCCCACCGGATCTTCGAGGTCGCTGTCGCGGGAGATCACGGCGAGGTCTACCACCACCCAGCGGCCGCTGATCGGGCTCCCACCCGGGGGCTGGAGCCCGTCGGTCATGCGAACGCCGGTCACCGTCACGGTCATGCCACTCGCTTCGACGCTCTCGCCGATCGTGGCCGGCACGGGAACCGGGGCGGCAGTGTGCTCGCGATGATCGGGGGTGACCGAGATCACCAGCCACGCTGCCACGGCAAGCCCCACACCCAGCGTCCAGCGCCCGGCGAGGTTCACGGTGTCGCCGCCAGGTGCAGGGGTGCCGACAGTCGGGCTGCCTCCGAAGTCCGCACGGAGACCTTCTCCGCGCGACTTTCCGTGACTTCTGCCCCCGGCCGCAGGACTCGGTTCCACACCACGATCTCCGCGGTGCCGGTGGTGAAGACCTCATGGAAGGCGTAGTCGACCTCGACGCGGTAGGTAATGCCGGGCTGGAGAACGGTAGCGGAGGTGACCGCGCCGTCGAACAGCACGGTGCCAAGAGTGCCACTGGCGGAGAAGAGCGGGTTCTCCGGGTCGCGATCGGCGTCCTTGATCGGCGCGGTTGCGCTTGCTCCCGGCCGGATCAGCACATCGACGGCTGTCTCGAGGTCGGCGGCGGCGCGGAAGCGCGAGGTGAAGATCGCAGAAACGACCGGAGGTTGGTTGGTGATCGTCGGGCGCTGGGGAAGCGTCCCCGTGACGACCGTGTCGAAGGTCAACCGTACGTATGTCGCGTCAGGAGACAGGGCGTTCGGGGGCAGGATCTCCGCGTCGATCGGCGTCAGCGTGAGTCCGGGGGTCTCGATGACGTCGCCGAGGGTCACCACCGGTGTGGGGTCGGGAGCATCGGCCAACCCGCCGAACGCGGCGGTGGCCAACAGCACCACCGCGGCCCCAACGGTGGTGAGCCACTTCGTGGGCACCTTCTCCGCGGTGGTTCGCACCCACGCAGGTCCGCGCGCGCTTCGCCGGGTGGCGCGCGTGGAAGCGGGTGGGACGGTCACGATAACAGCCTAGAGCGCGCGCTCCGCATAGCCGCGGAGGGGAGCGGGACGTGCTGTCCGCGGAAACAGCACCAGCACGAGCCCGATGCCGAGCGCCGAACTTCGCGAGGGCGCCGCGGCACGGAGGGCGCAGTTACGCGAGTCGGCGTCGGGCTCACTCGAGCAGTGAATCGCCGCGATCGGCCAGCCGGCGCAGCTCGCCGCGGGTGACGTTCAACTTGCGCATCGCACGGTACAGGTGCGACTCCACCGTGCGGACCGACACGAACAGTCGGCGAGCGATCTCGCGGTTGCGCAGCCCCTCGGCGGCGAGCCGAGCGATCTCGCGCTCGCGGAGGGTCAGCGGCTCGGATGCGTCCTCCTGCACGCGCAGTGACGTGCGGGTCGCGCGCTGCACGGCACGCAGCTCCCGCTCGCGCACCGCGTCGCCCGCGACGAGAGGTGCCAGCGTATCCAGCATCCGCTGTGCCAGCTCGGGAGCGCCCTGGCCGAGGAAAGCCTGTGCGGCGGCGGCCAGCGTGGTGGGGTCGGCAGCGGCGAGCCCGGCGACTCCGAGCTGCAGGGCACGGGGTCCGCTTCCCTCGGGCACGTCGTGGGTTGCCGCGACGCGCACCCGCTCGCCGTCGGCGGTGCCATCCAGACACGCGAGGAACGTGGCCGCCAGCTCACCCAGCGCGGTGTCGGCGATCCCGCGCTTTCCCATCGTCAGACGCAGCTCGGCGACGCCCTCCGGCAGCGCGCGCGACAGCATCCACATCAGCGCGACCCCCGAGCGCACGAAACGTCCGCTGGCGATGCCGAGCGGGGGGAGATCGCCGTCCTCGATCTCCGCCAGCACCCAGGCGGTCAGGTCCGTGTGCCGCTCCTGACGGAGGTGTCGCAGTAGCCCCGCCATCTCCGCTTCATCGCGTCGCGTGATCGCGCTGACGAACTCGGCGACGGTGGTGCGCACGACTGCGGCGGTGTCGGTGAGTTGCAGGGCGCGATGCGCGAGCATCTCGATCACGACATCGACTTCAGCGGGCGGCCGGATGCCCACGGACGCGCAGGCGAGAGTCCCCGTCAGCAGGGCGTCCAGGGCCTGCCGGCGGGCGAGGTCACCGCCGAGGCCCGGCAGCGTCATCGCGGCCTGTGTGGCTGCGGCAAGACGCCGACATCGCGATTCGACCCGCGCCGGCTCGAGACGGGACGCCGCCACGGCCACGAGAACGAGGTGAGCGCGGACGGTTGCGATATGCCCGGCGTGCTCGTCGCCGAGCACCTCCTCGGCGCAGGTGGCGGCGTCATCGAGGCGGCCATCGTCCAGCAACGCGGCGGCGTGAACCGTGCGGGCGAGCGCTCGGGCGAATCCGCGTTCCGGGTCCGTCAACGATTCGGCGACACGCAGGCAGATGTCTTCGGCGCCCGGGACGAATCCGGTGAGGGGGAGCTGCAGGCACTGCAGCCAGGCCCAGTTCCAGCTTCCGGTGAAACCGTCGGCCTGGTCGGGATCGTCGGTGAAGTGGGTGGCGTACGAGGCCAGCGCGTCGGGGACGCCCTGCGCGACGATGAGGGCGGTGGCATCCGGTGTGTCACCGAGCAGCGTCAGCAGCCGACGCCCGAGCGCAGCCGCCTCATCGATGTCGCCACGACGACGCGCCAGCCACATGGCCACGCGCAGTACCGCACGATGGGCGTTCTCGGGTACTGCGGCGCGCAGCACGGCGTCGGCGGAAAGCGCGTTGGCGGCGAGATCGAGTTCGGTCTCCAGACACTTCGCGGAGATGCGCACGGAGGTGCAGATGTCGGCGATCACGCTGCGGGTCAGGGGCTGGACGTCGGTGCCGCCCTGCAGCTGCAGCGCCGCGCGCAGCGGCGGGGGAACGCACAGCAGTCCGTTGTGCTCGGCGATCACGCTCGTCTCCAGCAGCAGCCCGAGTTCCGTGGCATTGAACGTGCGGGCCAGCCGATCCATATCGACTCCCACCAGGGGCACGAGCTGAGCGGCGAGACGCTGCAGGGCAGCGGGGAGCGTCGCGATGATGTCCGCGGCGGCGATGACCGTGCGACGAGAGAACCGGCCCAGCACGCCCTCGGTCAGCGGCGCCTCCTCGAGATCGTGGGCGAGGGCTGTGGCGAGCGAGGGGAAGCCCCCGCTGGTGACCCAGATCCAGTCACGCTCGGCCGCACTCAACGTTCGGGTGAGAGTGCCGCCGATGCGCAGTTCATCGAGGAGAACCACGTTCTGATCGCGGGTCAGCGGCGCCAGAGTGATGATCACGGCATCGCGCGCGATGTCCGCAGTCTCCCGGCCCTGTTGAGGCGAGAACGGGCGCGGAGGACGGCGGGTGACCAGCAGGCGAGCGCCCCGTGCGCGCGCGGCCCGCACGGCCTCCACCTCGGTCGTCGACAGCTGGTCGAGATCGTCGATGATGATCGTTCGGGGGAGGTCCGGGGAGGCTGAGGCCGTTGCCGCGGTCGCGACGAACCAGCCGAGCGCGCGGGCGCGCTCGGCTGCGGCGCGTCGTATCGCGTGAGCACCCATCCCGGTCTCACCCTCACAGACCGCGTCCCGACCGCCGGCCAGCAGAGCGAGCGCAGCGTCCAGTTCGGTGCGGCGACCGCACGTGGGCGTTGTCGTCGTCGGTGGCGGGAACGGGTGGCGCTGTTGCGCCGGGCTCGGAGAACGGCGAGGGCCAGGGACAGCAGAAGAATGATCGTGAACGAGCATCATCGGTCGATTCTCGGGGGGCGTCGACAGGGGACGAAGGGGAGGACCGGACCGGGCTTCGGGGGGCCTGTTCGCGGCTCGAGCGGGGACTCGACGAGAAAACCTGCTGCAGTCGTGCTGCAGTCCATCTGAGCAGGACAGTAGTGACTGCCGCTCACTTACGCTATGGACCCCGAGGAAATCGGACGATATCGGGTGTTTCCGAACACCCTTCTGCGTAGTTCTTGTCGATCCTCTCCGTAGTTTTCGGCCACGATCGTCAACGGGCACTCGGCGGACGCGAAGAATCGACACGCCCGCGGCTCCCGGGTGCTGATTCTGCCGCTCGTAGGCTGGGCTCATGGCCGAGAACGTCGTCCCCGACAGCGATCGTGAGCACGCGCACGACCACCGTGACGTGGACGACGTCCGTGCGGTCGAGGTGGAGGGCAGCGGTGCTGCCGCCGACACCGAGGTCACGGTGGACGGGAATGTTAACGACGCGGTGGACGACTATGCTCACGACGCGGTGGACGACTATGCTCACGACGCGGTGGACGACGATGCTCACTACGGTGTCATCGCAGTGGACGACGGGGTGAACGGCGACGTTCATGACACGGCGAACGACGATGCTCACGACCGCGTAGATGCCGACGGTGCCGTGGCCGCGACCGAGACCGACACCGCTGCGCTGGATGCCCTCGTCGCCCCCGCCAACGCGCACGCGACCGTCGTAGACGAGGCGATCCACACAGCCACCGCGTGGCTCACCACCGCGGCTGCGTCCGATGAGCCACGCATCGCCGAGGTGCTCGCCGATGCCGACGGCGTGGCCTTCGCACGCGCGTTCGTGGACGGTGTCCTGCGCCCGGAGAGCCTGTCCGCCGCAGCAGGTAATCTGCACCGCCTGGGCGCCGACATCCCTGCCGCACTGCCGTGGCACCTGCGCGGCGCCGTGCGTCTGGGCGCGGCCGTCGCCCCCGTGCTGCCCGCGCCGGTCGTTCCGCTGTCGCGTCGGTTGCTACGCGAACGCATCGCGCCCCTGAGCATCGATGCTCGTCGGATCGGCACCTCGATCGCCGCGCTGCGGGAGAGGTATGGCATGCAGCGCCCGGTGGAGCTTCGGGTGCCGAGCGTCCCGATCACCGGGATGGATCGTCTCGCCGCTCGGCTGGAGCAGGTCATCGAACTGGTCCAACGCGACGATGTGGCGGCGGTCGCGGTGCCCCTCGCGCTGGTCCGCGGCCCCGAGCTGCCCTGGGCCTTCGACGACCAGGTCGACGCGACGACCGCTCGGCTGCGACCGCTGATCGAATCCGCGCGGGCGAGCGATACCGCCCTCACTCTCGTGGTCGAACTCGCCTCTGAGCTGGATCTCGCCGTCGCCGTTCTGATCCAGGCGCTGGAGGAACCTGCCCAGGCCCATGCGCTCCTCGGCATCGCGTTCTCGGCCGCGCTGCCGGATGCTCTGCCCACCCTGCAGCAGCTGGCGGCGTGGTCCCGAAGCCGGGGCATCGACGATGCGCCGCCGCTGGCGGTGCGCATCGACACCGGTATCGATCCCCGGGAACGTGCGGAGGCCGCGATCGGCGGGTGGCCGCTGGCGGTCTACGACACGACCGACGACGTTCGGGCGAACGCGATCGGACTGATTCACGAGGCGCTTGCTCCGGATGCCGAGGCCGGCCTGAGCTTGGCACTCAACACGTTCGATCCGTACCTTCTCGCCTATGCGCGCGTGCTCGCGGCGCGAGCCGAGCGCACCGTCGGACTGCACGTCCACCCCGGTGTGCTGCCGGCTCAGGAGCGCGCGATCCTCGCCGATGTCCCCGGTGTGGTGCTGGGCGTTCCCGTTCTTCTTCCGGATTCGGGGGTCGATGTCGCGGTGATGCTCTCGACGCTGCTGGATGAGCGCGAAGATGACGCAGCGCTGAGTGCCGCCGTCGCGCTGGCGGACGACCTCGATGCACGCGAGCGCGCGGCTGACGCTCTGCGCACTGCCGTGGAACGCTCCCATGTCGGTGCGATCGCGACCGGACCGCGTCGAGTGCAGGATCGTGCTCGCCCGGAGGCATCCGCCGACACTCGCCTGCTGCGTGCCCCGGCGCCGGACGAGGCATCGGGACTGACACAGGAGGTGATCGGCATCGCCCGTGCATCGGCCGCCACCGACACCAGCCCGATCGCCCCCGCCGAAGGACTGCTGTTCGGGGGTGCGCCCTTCGTGGAGACGGCCGTGTTCTCGGCACGGGAGAACCCGGGCGGTGCCCTCGGCGCCCCCGGCTTCCGCAATGCTCCCGCGAGCGATCCCAGCACCGCCGCGAATCGGGAATGGGCTCGCGGGGTGATCGCGCAGATGGTCGATGCCGGCGCGCCCGCGGAGGATGAGACCGAATCCGGTGAGCTCGACGCCACGGTCCGCACCGTGAGTGACTCCGCCGCCGAGTGGGGTGCGCTTCCGGCGACGGAGCGCTCGGCGGTGCTCCGCCGCTTCGCCGTGCTGTTCGATGCGCAGCGAGGCGAGTTCATCGCTCGCGCCGGCACCGCACTGTTCGTGGAGGCTGACGCCGACGCCACCGACGTGATCGACGCTGCCGCACACGCCGCTTCGCTGGCGCGAGAACTCGACGCGGTCAGCGGTGCGGTGTTCGTGCCGGCACACGTCACCGTCGTGTCGGTACACGCCGCATCGAATGCGGCCCACGCCGCCGCCGAGGTCTTCGCAGCGCTCGCGGCCGGATCCGGCGTCATCGTGCTCGCGTCCCGCATCGCGCGCGAGCAGCTGCTGATGATCCAGCAGGTTCTGCACGAGGCCGATCTGCCGGACGGGCTGCTCGCCGTGGTGGACGGGACCGATCAGGATGCGCTCGCGGCCGATGGCGTCGACCGGCTCATTCGCGTCGGAGCTCGGGACGCCATCCACGCCGTCGGAACCGCCGTGGCGGATCGTGAACCCGGAGTGAACGCGGTCATCGTGGCGCCGTCTGCGGATCTGGATCGCGCGGCCGCGGACATCGTCCTGGGCGCATTCTCCCGCGCAGGACAAGGGCCGGATGCCACCGCGGCGGTCATCCTCGTCGGCTCGGTGGGACGATCCCGACGCTTCATCGACGCTCTCGTGGACGGGGCTCGCTCGCTGATCGTCGGACACCCCGAGGATCCGCGCGCCGTCGTGGGACCGCTGGCAGCGGTCGCGGACGGGGACGAGCTCGCCGCTCTCACGCAGCCTGCCGAGGGGGAAGCCTGGTGGCTGGAGCCGCGGCGTATCGATGATCGGCTGTGGACGCCGGGCATCCTCGGCGGCGTGCGCGCGGGATCGCTGCTGCACACGCGCGCGGTGGCTGCTCCCGTGCTCGCCGTGTCGACAGCGACCACCCTCGCCGAGGCGATCGAACTGCAGAACGCCATGCCCACCGCCCGCGTCGCGGGACTGCACACGCAGGACCCTGCGGACCTCGCCCACTGGCTGGACACCGCCCGGTCGGCGGCGCTCGTGGTCAACCGACCCACCACGGGGGCTCGCGTGCAGCGCCGCCCCGTGCATTCGTGGAGCGAGGCCGGCGCGATTGCGGCGAGCGGGGGACCCCACCACCTCATCGGATTCGGCACCTGGCGCGCGACGGGTGGCGGAGGGTCATCCTCGACGCTGCACCTGCGTGGTCTCGACGCTCGCGTGGTGGCGATCATCGAAGCAGCCCAGCCCGACCTCGACTACGCCTCCTTCGACGCGGTGCGTCGCGGAGCGCTCTCCGACGCGGTCGCGTGGGATCGCGAGTTCGCGCGTGTGAAGGACGCATCGGGCCTGCGCTTCGAGCGTCACCTGCTGCGCTACCGTCGCACCGACGTCGCCGTTCGCGCGACAGCCGATGCTGCTGTCGGAGACATCGTCCGCAGCTTGGTGGCGGCGGTGCGCACGGGGAGCGAGGTGACCCTCTCGCGTCCGGTCGGATTGCCCGCGGGCGTGCGCCGCGCACTGGCGGAGCAGGGCATTCCGGTGTTCGTCGAGGACGACGCGCAGTGGCTCGAGCGGGTCAGTCACACCGGTGTGCGTCGCGTTCGCGTGATCGGTCCGGACGCCGAGGGGATCATCGCGCTGCTGCGTGAAGCTCCTCTCCAGCCGCCCGTCACGGTGTTCGCCGACGAGGTCACCACGGCGGGTCGGCTCGAGCTGCTGCCGTACCTGCGCGAGCAGGCGATCTCCATCACCGCCCACCGCGGCGGCCGCCTGGACGACTTCTCTGCGGCCGTCATCTAGCCGAATCCGGGTGAGCGGCATGCGTAATCTTGCTGCTTCCGCGACGGCGGTCGGTTTGGGATACTGGAGGTGGCGTGCTCGGATCGTCGGCTTCACACAGCTCCGCCGAGCCCCTGGACAGCGTCCGCCGCACTCTCATGAGGAGACATATGTCGACGCAGGAAACCGCCCCGTCCACCACCGTTGCACTCGCTCCCGAGCGGGTTGCGCAACACCGTCGCTATCTGATGTGCCGGCCCGATCACTTCACGGTGGACTACACGATCAACCCGTGGATGGACCCGGCCAAGCCCACCGACACGGCCAAGGCCGTGGCCCAGTGGCAGAAGCTCTACGACCTGTACCTGCAGCTCGGTCACGAGGTCGAGCTGATCGAGCCGCTGGCCGGCTACCCGGACATGGTCTACACCGCCAACGGCGGCTTCCTGATTGACGGCATCGCGTATGGACCGAAGTTCCGGTTCGTCGAGCGCCAGGGTGAGGGTCCCGCCTTCATCGACTGGTTCCGTGCTCAGGGCTACGACACTCGCGAGCCGCGCGAGACCAACGAGGGTGAGGGCGACTTCCTGCTCGCGGGTGACGTGATCCTCGCGGGTGTCGGATTCCGCTCCAGCGACGCCAGCCAGGACGAGCTGCGCGAGATCTTCGGTCGCGAGGTCGTCTCGCTCACGCTGATCGACCCGCGCTTCTACCACCTGGACACCGCGCTCGCGATTCTCGACCCGGTCGTCGAGCCCGGCGCCGAGGTCGGCGTGGCTTACCTTCCGCACGCCTTCGACGAGCGCAGCCAGGCGATCCTCGCCGAGCGCTTCCCGAACGCCATCCTGGTCTCCGACGAAGACGGCGCCGTGTTCGGTCTGAACTCCGCCAGCGATGGGCGCAACGTCATGATCTCTCCGCGCGCCACCGGCTTCGAGAAGCAGCTGCGCGAGCGCGGCTACGTTCCGCACCTGGTCGACCTGTCCGAGCTGCTGCTCGGCGGTGGCGGCATCAAGTGCTGCACGCTGGAGCTGCGCGGAGCCCAAGCATGACCGACACCGCCGTCACCCCCGAGGCCGTCTTCCCCGGTGAGGACCACCTCGCGCACAACTATCACCCGCTTCCCGTCTCCGTCTCGCACGGCGAGGGTGCCTGGGTGACCGATGTCGAGGGCAAGCGATACCTCGACCTGCTCTCGGCATATTCGGCACTGAACTTCGGGCACGGCCATCCGGCCATCCTCGCGGCGGCTCACCGGCAGCTCGACCGCCTCACGCTCACCAGCCGTGCCTTCCATAACGACCAGCTCGGCCCGTTCGCCGAGGCGCTGGCTGAGCTCTGTGGCAAGGAGCTGGTGCTGCCGATGAACACCGGTGCCGAGGCGGTTGAAACCGGCATCAAGGTGGCACGCGCCTGGGGCTACCGCGTGAAGGGCGTAGCGGAGGGGCGGGCGAAGATCATCGTCGCCGACGGCAACTTCCACGGCCGCACCACCACGATCGTGAGCTTCAGCGACGACCCCACCGCGCGCGAGGGCTTCGGTCCCTTCACGCCGGGGTTCGTGCGCGTGCCGTTCGGGGACGCCGAGGCGATCCGCGCGGCGATTGACGACGACACCGTCGCTGTGCTGGTCGAGCCGATCCAGGGCGAAGCCGGAGTGATCATTCCGCCCGACGGCTACCTGCGTGCGATCCGTGAGATCACGACCGAGCGCAACGTGCTGTTCATCGCCGACGAGATCCAGTCGGGCCTCGCGCGCGTGGGGACCACCTTCGCGTGCGATCGTGAGGGCGTGGTTCCCGACATGTATCTGCTGGGCAAGGCGCTCGGCGGCGGCGTGCTTCCGGTGTCCGCGGTTGCGGCCAACGCCGACGTCCTCGGGGTGATCCACCCGGGGGAGCACGGCTCGACCTTCGGCGGCAACCCGCTCGCGGCGGCCGTCGGACTGCAGGTGGTCTCGATGCTCGCCACGGGCGAGTTCCAGGAGCGCGCTCGCGCGCTGGGGGAGCACCTGTCCGAGAAGCTGCACGCTCTCATCGGCCACGGCGTCACCGCCGTGCGCGTGGCGGGGCTGTGGGCCGGGGTCGACATCGATCCCGAGCGGGGCACCGGGCGCGAGATCGCCGAGAAGCTGCTCGAGCGCGGGGTCCTGGTGAAGGACACCCACGGTCAGACGGTGCGGATCGCGCCGCCGATCGTGGTGCGCGCCACCGAGCTGGACTGGGCGGTGGAGCAGCTGCACCTCGTGCTCGGCGACTGAGGCTGTTGTGATCCGCGGCTCCGGCGTTCCGGGGCCGCGGATCGTGCGTTCCGGGTGACCCTGAGTTTTCCCCTGATTGTGGTGCCGCGGTCGTGCCGCGAGACGAGTGCTCCTCTGCCGACGCTTAGGGTGGAACGGTGAGGAGGGGCTGATGGGCGCACGACTGGCTCATGCCGCCCATGCGCGTCCGCCGCGGCAGATCTGGCGCGTGCTGCGCATCCTCCTCGGGTCCGTGTTGACGGCCACCCTGCTGCTGGGGATCGGCGCCGGTGTGGGCTGGTGGTCACGGCTTCCCGAACTCGCCGTGACGCGCGCTGCGCCGCTGCCCCCGCGTGCCGTCGGCACACCGTCGGCGAAGCCCATCGCGGCCATCTGCACCCCGCGGGAGAAGCCACTGATCCTGCTCACGGGAAGCTCCACCGTGGACGAGTGGAAGAGCTCCGACACGGATCTGAAGCCGCTGCGCACGGAGAACATCGGCATGGGCGCCACCACGATGAAGGACCAGCTGCAGTACATGCGTCGGATCATCCCGACCGTCGAGCCGCAGGTCATCGTGCTGTACTCCGGGGCGAATGACGTGGCGATCGGGAGCAAGCCCGCCGATGTGGTCGCCGATGTCCGTGCGTTCGTCGATGAAGCGACCCAGCAGCTGCCCGGCGTGGTGGTCTACTTCGTGTCGATCAACGACGTGCCCGCTCGGGCTCGCAACGGGAAGGAGGTCGACGCCGTCAGCGCGTCGATCGCGGCCCTTGCAACACCGAACGGCTCGCTGCGGTTCATCGACACTGACACGCCGCTGCTCGGCGGCGGCAGCGCGCCGAACGCGGCGCTCTTCCGCCCGGACGGCATGCACCTGAACGATGACGGATACAAGATCTTCTCCAAGATCATCCGCGAGCGACTCCTCGCCGATGGCTGGGACGAGATTCCCTGCGTCTGATCCCCCTCTGACCCTGAGCGAAGCGCTCAGCAACCGCGGGCGTGGGCTCAGGCCACCGGCGTGTACCGCCGCGGGGGGTGCGTGCGGGCGACGAGGTCGCGGAGCGTCTGCAGATCACCGCTGATCGCCCCGAGCGCGCGTCCCTGGATGAGGATGTTGCCCAGCGCCGTCGCCTCCACGGGCCCGGCTAGCACCGGCAGGCCGGAGCGATCGGCGGTGCGCTGGCAGAGCAGCTCGTTGAGCGCTCCGCCGCCGACCAGGTGGATCGTCTGCAGGTCCACGTCGCCCAGCCGGGCCGCGGTTCGCGCCGTCTCGGCGAATGCCTGCGCGAGGGATTCGATGATGCTCCGCGTGATCGCCGCACGGCCGATGGGCGCCGCGATGTCGTGCTCGGCGAACCAGTCCGCGATCCGGGCCGGCATATCGCCCGGAGGCAGGAAACGGGGGTCGTCGACATCGAAGATCGGGACACTGTCAGTGACGGCGGCGGCCTCGGCGAGAAGCGCGGGCAGCTCGATCGGCGTGCCCTCGCGCTCCCACCCCCGCACCGTCTCGCTCAGCACCCACAAGCCCATGACGTTGTGCAGCAGGCGAATGCGCCCGTCGACACCGCCTTCGTTCGTGAAGTGCGCTTCCCGGGCCTCCGCGGTGAGAACGGGGGAGGGGACCTCCACGCCCACGAGACCCCAGGTGCCGCACGAGATGTACGCGGCGGTGGACGGATCCATGGGGACGGCTACCACCGCCGAGGCGGTGTCGTGGGAGCCGACCGCAGTGACGTGCACGGGTGCCGTCGCGCCGAGAGCCACAGCCACGCTCTCACGCAGCGCGCCGATGGTCTCGCTCGGCGAGATGAGTGGGGCGAGCAGCGAGCGGTCGATGCCGAGGGCGGTGATCAGCTCGTCGTCCCACTCTCCGGTCGTGGCGTTCAGCAGCCCGGTGGTCGACGCGTTGGTGCGCTCGGCGACGCGCTCGCCGGTGAGCTGGAAGGCCAGCAGATCCGGGATGAGGAGAAGGTCGTCGGCGATCTCCAGAACGGCGGGGTCCTCCGCGGCGAGCTGATAGAGCGTGGTGAACGGGAGGAACTGCAGGCCGTTGCGTGAAAAGAGCTCGTCGTAGGGAGCCTGCTCGTGGACGCGGTCGACGCCCGCAGCCGTGCGTTCGTCGCGGTAGTGGAACGGCTCGCCGAGCATGCGCTTGTCGCGCAGAAGGGCGTAGTCCACCGCCCAGGAGTCGATTCCGATGGAGGTGATCTCGGGAGCTTCGCGCAACGCCGCTCTGAGGCCGTCCAGCACGTGCGCGTGCAGCGCGGTGAGGTCCCAGTGCAGGCCCGATGCCAGCGGAACGGGGCCGTTGGGGAAGCGCGCCACCGCTGTCATCTCCAGGGTGTCTGCACCCACCCGGCCCACGATCACGCGGCCGCTGGTGGCGCCCAGGTCGACGGCCGCGACGGCGACGGCGCGGGAGGATTCGGCAGCGTTCATGGTCCCTCGGAGATCTCGGAAGACAGCGTATTGAAACGATACATTACGGGTGATCTCGGGGTGGGTCCAGCGGTCGGATGTGAGATTTTGTGAGATTCGCGGCGACGTATGGCTAGACTCCCTCTCGTGGGATCACTTGCCGCCGAAGAACGCTGGGGCTGGTTGCTGTCGCAGCTGAAGGAGTCCAAGGCGGTCTCCCTCGGTGAGGCGGCGGATGCGCTCGGCGTCAGCGAGATGACCGTCCGCCGCGATTTCTCGGCGATGGAAGCCGAAGGGATCGCCCGTCGCGTGCGTGGCGGAGCGGTCTACACCGGACCGGTCAGCTTCAGCGGCCGGGAGCGATCCTTCGCTGCAGAGAAGGCGGTGATCGCCGAGAAGCTGCTGCCGCGCGTCCCAAGATCGGGCGTGATCGCGATGGACTCGTCCACCACTATGCACCGGCTAGCTCAGGCAATCGGCGCCATGGATGATCTCACCGTCGTCACCAACGGACTCACCACGTTCCAGGCACTCCAGGACAAGCCCGGTGTCACCGCGATCCTCACCGGCGGAGCGAAGGACCGACGCTCGGACTCCCTCATCGGGCCGGTGGCAACAGCGTTTCTGGAGAGCATGCGCTTCGCCTGCTTCTTCGCCTCTGCGGCCGCGATCGATGCGGGCGGCTGCTATGAGGACACGCTGGAAGAAGCCGAGATCAAGCGGGCCTTCGTGCGCTCCTCTGCCCGGGTCCTGATCGGCGCCCACGCCGCCAAGCTGGATGATCACGCCACCGCCGCCGCGGTGCAGCTGGAGAACATCTCGGTGCTCGCGACGGAGCTGCCCCCCACCGACCCGACCATCCTTCCCTACGCCAGACTCGTCACCGCCGTTCTCTGACGCGGCCCCGCGCCCGCGGTGTCGGGCCGCGTCAGAGAACGGCGGTGACGAGTCTGGCGTAGGGAAGGATGGTCGGGTCGGTGGGGGGCAGCTC
>NZ_JBJDRI010000055.1:0-19361 GCF_044987425.1 Microbacterium sp. ZW T5_56
GATGCGTCCCGTGCTGGCCCGTATCGCGCGGCGCGCCCGCACACGGGAGTGATTTGCGCGGCCGCGGCCAGTCGGTGCTTCGAACGGAGGAGATTTCCTCGAAACGAGGATGATTCTTCGCCCTGTGTACCAACTTCGCGGAAATCTCCTCGTCTGAGTACACGCCGATGAGGCGCGCCCCCAGCTCCGCGTCGTCGGCGCTCGTCTCAGCCGTTGCGCCGGGCTCCGCGGGCCGGCCCCGACCGGGACTGCTCGCGGCGCCATCCGCCCGCCGCAGCCAGTCGTCACCGACATCGACGTTGCCGCTTGACTTGCCTCGGTACCCGTGGGCCTAACCCCGGCCTTGTCGCTTGTCGCCGGTTCGTCGCCCCGCGATTCACTTCTGGCTGTCGCTCTCGACAGTCGCCGCTGGCGTCGTCCTCGCCACTGGTCGCTGGCCACTGGCTCCTCACTCTGGGGGCCTTGCCCCGGCATCGTTCCCGCCGCTCGCCATCGGTTCCTCACGCGAGACTCACTTTCGGCAGTCGCAACCGGTATCGAGGCGCCAACCGCCCCCGGCTGATTGCCCGCCATCGCGCCCGCCAATTGCTTGTTCTGGCCTCTCGCCGCCGGCGTCGCTGCCGCGACGGACCCCGGGGGCCTCGCCCTCGAGCCTTTGCCCCGGCATCGCCCCGGCCCCTGACCCTGCACGCGACCGGGTCCCTCTCACCCGGATCCTCACCCCGGCCCCCGACACCCGCCGTTCGCCGTCGGATCCTCACCCGTGCACCCCGCGAGACATCCGCAGGCCGGGGTTCAGGTGCGCGTGGTAGCATCGTGGGGTCTCCTCCGCGCTCGCGGATGATCCCCTCACTTTGCCGGCCGCATTCGCGGGCCGGTTCCCGTGCGCCTGTCGCACGATGACACCCGTGCGAATCGCACGATGAAAGCAGATGATGACTTCCTCCTTCCTGGAGCTGGGCGTGCCCGCTCCGCTCGCGGACGTTCTGGCCGCCGACGGCAAGGCTTCGCCTTTCCCGATCCAGTCCGCAACCCTCCCTCACTCCCTCGCCGGTCGCGACATCCTCGGCCGTGGACGCACGGGCAGTGGCAAGACCATCGCGTTCTCGCTGCCGCTGGTGGCGCGCCTGGCTGAGTCGCGCCGTCCGCGCACGCCCGGTCGTCCGCGTGGTCTGGTGCTGGCTCCCACGCGCGAGCTGGCCACCCAGATCGCGGCGACCCTGACCCCGCTCGCCGACGCCGTCGGCCTGCGCGTCATGACCATCTTCGGTGGCGTCAGTCAGAAGCCGCAGGAGCAGAAGCTTCGTGCCGGCACCGACATCGTGGTTGCCTGCCCGGGCCGCCTCGAGGACCTGATGAAGCAGGGCCACGTCGACCTCAGCAGCGTCGAGGCCACCGTGCTGGACGAGGCCGACCACATGGCCGACCTCGGCTTCCTGCCCGGCGTGACCCGCATCCTGTCGGCGACGCCCGGGGCCGCGCAGCGCATGCTGTTCAGCGCGACGCTGGACAACGGCGTCGACAAGCTGGTGCGCCGCTTCATGACCGACCCGGTGCGCGCCGAGGTCGATGAGCTGAGCGTTCCCGCCGGCGAGATGACGCACCGCGTGCTCATGATCTCCGACGCCGACGAGAAGAACCTCGTCGTCCGCGAGCTCGCCTCGGGAACGGGTCGTCGCATCCTGTTCATGCGCACCAAGCACCACGCCAAGAAGCTGGCCAAGCAGCTGAGCGCCGCGGGCATCCCCGCAGTGGACCTGCAGGGCAACCTGTCGCAGGGGGCCCGTGAGCGCAACCTCGCCGCCTTCTCCGCCGACCCCGCGCAGGGCGGCGTCCGCGTGCTCGTTGCCACCGATGTCGCCGCCCGTGGCGTGCACGTCGATGACGTCGAGCTGGTCGTCCACGTCGACCCGCCCGCTGAGCACAAGGCGTACCTGCACCGTTCCGGGCGCACGGCGCGCGCCGGTGCCTCGGGCACCGTGGCGACCCTCGTCCTCCCGACGCAGAAGAAGGACGCGAGTGATGTCCTTCGCGCTGCGTCGATCCGGGTGCCGTTCGAGAACGTCGATGCGTCGTCGTCGATCGTTGCGGAGCTGGTTGGCGAGAAGGCGGCGTATCGCGCCCCCGAGCCGGTGGCGCCGAAGCAGCAGCAGGGCAAGAAGAAGTCTGGCGGTCGTGGTGATGCCGGTGGCACGCGCACGGTCGCGGAAGCGGCATCCGCAGGATCGCGTCGTGGCGGACGCGGCGGTCGTGGTCGCGGGCAGGGCGACGAAGCAGTGCGCGCGGACAACGGTTCGGCGCAGGGCGGACGCGGACAGTCGCGTCGTGGCCAGGGCGGGGAGGCCGGCCGAGGTCAGGACAGCGGGCAGCCGCGTCGTGGCCAGGGCTCAGGCGAATCGCGTCGTGGGCAGGACGGCGGGAACGCGCGTGCCGGTCAGGGCCGCGGTGGTAGCGCTGCCGGTCGCAGCGGAGGTCGGGGCGCCTCGTCCGCCGGTTCGGTGTACTCCACGTCGACTCCCGGCTCAGCGCCGTCGCGTCCGGTCGACGCCTCGCGTCGCGCACAGCGCCCGGCCGGTGAGCCGCCGCGCACCGATGCCCCGCGCCGTCGTCGCGCATCGCGCCCGCAGGGCTGAGCTGCACCAGTGGCGTGACGCCCCCCGCGGTCTTGCGGGTTCACGGGCCGTCACGCCATCAGGTGAACGAGATACGTTCGCGCAGACGCTCGGCTGGAGTTTTCCAGTCGAGCGTTTTGCACGGGCGGCAACATCCCGATCCTCGAACTCCGCGGGAACCTCGCTGATCATGAGACAGGGCGGGCTGGTACGACCCGGATCCGCAGCGGCTTCGCAACGCGGCGGGAGGGGCGACACGAAATGATCACGATGACCCCAAGATAGGGTGCCGTGGCCGCCACGGTCCCATCTCGGCGACTGTCTCCTCATCTCGTGCACTTCGCCGGCACGCGAGGGCGGATCAGGCGCGAGGCGGATCAGGCGCGAGGTTCGGGGCGGTGGACGCCGCGTGGGCGGTAGCCGAGGGCGTCGGAGGCGCCGAGAAGATCGGCGAGGTACCAGACGATCGACAGCCACATCTCGGTGCCCTGCAGCCCGGGCGTCGAAACTCCGGCTTCAGGCGACTCGGCGAACGCGATCCCGGCCCCGTCCTGCCACATGCCGAGCGCCGCGTCGAGCAGTCGACGAGCGACGGTGGTGACTTCGCCCGAGCGGTGACCCGTGCCACGGGTGAGCCACAGTGGATGTGCCACATCGAGCACGTTGCAGGCGTTCAGCCGTCCCCGGGCGAAGAATCGCCGATCCTCGACGTGAGTGAGCACGGTGTCGATCACCGCGATCGGATAGGGGAGA
The DNA here is from genome assembly GCF_044987425.1 of Microbacterium sp. ZW T5_56. Taxonomy (NCBI): domain Bacteria; kingdom Bacillati; phylum Actinomycetota; class Actinomycetes; order Micrococcales; family Microbacteriaceae; genus Microbacterium; species Microbacterium sp. ZW T5_56. The sequence continues at coordinate 3,366 of NZ_JBJDRI010000055.1, forward strand.
GGCCGACCGTGCTGAGCGAACGTACCGCGGGAAGCCCGATAGAACCCGTTCACGGGCTGGAGCAGACCGTCCGATTCCCGTGCCGAACCCCATAGCCCCGTGGTTGGATCGGCGATGCGAGCGAGCGCGCCGAACAGTGCATCCGAGGTGCCGGCCGGTACGTTGTGCTCCCACGCGAGCGCCGTTCCGTACGCGTCGATCCAGGCTCCGGCCGTCCAGGCGTTCGTCTGCCACGGCAGTCCGTCAACGAGCGCGGGGACTCGATCCGGGGTGAGCTCCGACACGAGTCGAAGCTCGTGCGGAAACGACGAACCCAGCAGATCCAGCGCATAGCCGACGGCCAGCACGTGGTACGCCGCGTCCTCGTCGGCCCACGAGGCCGGACGCGAAGCGCCGGCTGAATCAAGCGGCGCAACAGCACCGGTGGCGGGATCCTGCCAGCCGCGCAACCGGGCCACGATCATGGCGCGATCGGCGTGCGGCGGGGCATCGGTGAGCAGCACGTCCGCGATCTCGACCGCATCGCACCAGGCACGGACCGTCGGAGCGACGCCGGGGCGATCGAGATAGCGCGCACCATCCCACGCGCGATCCAGCACCGCGTGGGCCTGATCGCGGGCGCGATCCGCGAACGCTGCGAGGCGAGTGCGCAGCGTTGCGTCCGCGGACGGATCAGACGGGGCGCGAACGGTCCCTGGGGCTGCCGCGGTTGTGTCTGTGTGCGGGGCGGAGGGTGTTGCCGCGGGGCGGAGCGATCCGCGGATACGGGGGCGCGCGTCGGTGTCGGTTGCATCTCCCGGGGGTGCTTCGGCGGGGGTCGCTGCGGCGCGAAGGTGTCCGCCGATGCTTGGAGTTGCTGCGCTCTCATCCTCATGCGGCGTCGCGGAGTCGATTCCTGTATTGAGCGTCCCGGGTGTCGGTGTCGCGGCGATGTGCGGGGTTGAGCCACCGGCGCTGAGAGAACCGCTGATGCCGGGTGACGCCGGGGGCGCGGCCGGGTCGGTCTCCGGGTGGATCCGCCACTTCAGGAATCGCGCCGGGTTGCCGCCGACGATCGCGCCTGCGGGGACGTCCTTCGTCGCGACAGCACCGGCGGCGAGCACGCTGCGCGAGCCGACCCGAACACCGTCGAGCACCACCACGTGGGAGCCGATCCAGACGTCGTCACCGATCTCGATCCCGCGCGACACCAGCGGCTGGCGGAAGAACTCCACGGTGGGATCGGCCATCGTGTGATTGAAGCCGAGGAGAGAGGTGTGCGCCCCGATGCGCGTGGCGTCGCCGATGCGGACATCGCCGCGGATGACCGTGTACGGATTCACGCTGCAATCGCGACCGAGGGAGACGGTGCCCGTGATGTACGCGCCTGCGGCGACGTACGTCCGATCACCCAGCGACAGCGCCTCGCAGTCCACCGACGCGAGTGAGGAGACGAACACGTCGGCGCCGAGATGCGTGTCAGAGCGCACGACGAGCGCCTCCTGAAGCAACCGCTGCGTCTCACGCGTGCGCGGACGAGCTTTCGCCGCGAACTCCCACGGCGAGTACTCGACGGGGTCGATGCCATAGTCAGCGCTGCTGACGGGGGTGGCACCGACGGCGTCGCCGCCCACGGGATGTGCCTCGGCAGGTGGCTCAGCCGTCGGGTCGATTCCGGTCATGATGCTCTGTTTCGGTTGGTTTCGGTGGCCCGCCGACGAGCGGAATGCCGCCCGCCGGTCTCACGGAATGTCGGTGCGGACCGGTGCGGGCGCAGCTTCTGAGACCGCTGGCCGGGTGGTCTCAGAAACTGCGCCGCGGGGATCACTGGGGCGCAGATTGTGAGACCAGTCAGGGGTGAGCGAGCGGGAAACCGCACAGGAGTTCACACCGTGCGGGGCGGGGCGGTGGAGGCGCGGACGGAGAGCGAAGGGCTGAGCTTCGCCCGCTCCACCGAGACGTCGGGTTCCGTGATGCGGCGGTGCAGCAGACCCACCGCTGTGCGGCCTACGGCGGTGCGGGGCGGTGCGACAGCGGTGAACGCGGGCGTGAACATGCGCGCGACCTCGTCGTCGTAGGCGATCACCGACAGATCCTCCGGAACGGAGATCCCGCGAGTCATCGCCACGTCCACGAACGCCAGCGCCTCGGGGTCGGGATGCACCAGCATGCCGGTCACGCCGTGCTGCAGCGCGTCGTCGAGGGTGGCGGCGACCACGGAGCTGAAGTCGGGGCTGTTGCGGTCGGGCAGATGGGCTGCGACGCCCGTCGATTCTGGCAGGCCCAGCTCGCGGCAGGCCTCAGACCAACCCGCCGCCACCTGGCCGGAGGTGGGGGAGGATCGGGACAGCACGAGGGCGATGCGCTCGTGACCGAGAGCCGCGAGGTGACGCGCGGCGAGCATGCCGCCGAGAGCGTGATCGCTGGAGGCGGATTCCATCGGTGACAGATCCGGGCCGCGACCCTCGCGCTCGACCAGCACTGCAGGAACCGGTGCGCGGTGCAGCCACTCCAGAACCTCGTCGGCGTGCTCGGCCGCGGTGTTCGGTGCCACGATCAGGCCGACGACCCCGTCCTCCTCCACCAGACGCTCCAGCAGCGGACGCTCGTCCTGCAGCTCGTAGGAGGCACCGCGGATCAACAGCCGATACCCGAGGCGCTCCGCTTCCTGCTCTGCGCCGCGCACCACGGTGGGCCAGTAGTAGTTCAGCGACGGCACGAGGATGCCGATGGCGTCGCGACCGGCGACCGGCCGGACGCTCACCGGGGGAAGCACGGCAGTCTCAGGAACCTCGGACTCATGCGCGGGAATCGCGCCGCCGTGAACGCGCAGCACCAGCCCGTCCACCTCCAGCTGCGCGAGGTCTCGTCGCAGCGTGACAGGGGTGACGCCGAGCTCGTCGCTCAGTGAGGTCACCTTCACGATCCCGTCGCGCGCGAGCGCGGCGAGGATGTGCACCCGGCGCTCGGGGGCCAGCATGCCGGACGACGGCTCTCTCATCGGACTTCCTCAGCTTCAGCTCGTACCAGTTCTACCGTGATCCGCGACTCGCCGCCGCCACCGGCAGGAATCTCGATTCGTGTCACGCTCTCGCCCCACACCTCGCGCAGCAGTGGATCATCCAGCGTTCGAACAGTCAGCCGCGCGGCCGGGCCGTCCCACTGCACGCGCACCTCTGCGGTCCCCTCGATCGGCGTGATGAGAACCCCGCCGGGCGCAGGACGCACGGTGCCGGCCACCAGAAGATGCTGCACCGCGGTGACGCCGGGCGTCCACCTATCGACGATGCTCACCGTGCCGCTCGAACGATCCAGACCGGCGGAACGCACCCACGACGAGACAGTGCCCGCGGGATAGGCACCGGCGATCTCCAGCGACATCCCGGAGTCGTCATCGGCGATGCGCGCAGCAACAGCGGCTGCGGCGAACGAAGGCCCGTGGTCCTGCTCGTGCCCGTCGATCACCGGCACGCTGTGCCAGCCGCTCTGCATCGGCCACAGTGTGTAGCGCTGCGGCGAGAACGTGACGGCCGTGTACGTCGGTCGACCGGCGTCGATCAGCACGGGAACCCCGTCGCACGCCACGATGATCTCGCCGATGTCATCGTGGTTGTGGTTCTCGTCGTTGTTCCCACCCTTGACGGCGAGCGTGAGTCCTGCCGCGAAGCCGGCGACGCCGCGGGTCAGCAGCACCTCGGTGGACGGCCAGAACACGTCGCGGGGGAGCGGGGAGCCGTCGGAACGCGCGACCCGCCACAGGGGATCGGTGATGCCGCGCAGCAGCCGACCGAGTCCGCTGATCTCCGTGGCCGCGGGAGCCGACGGATCGCGGTGCGCCGCGGCGTGCGCCTCGGCATCGCGATCACCGACCGTGCGCGCCGCGCGGTGCAGGGCATGCCACGGCTGATCCAGGGCGGGTCGGGCCTGACCGTCGGCCAGGTTCAGGTACCACTCGCCGCCGAGGTGGCAGCGGTGCGGGAAGGCGACGGTCTCACGCAGTGCGCCGATGCGTGCCGGGAGGGCAGCACGCCCGCCGGTCGCATGTTCCAACACGTCGAGCGCCTCGAGGGCACGCAGCGCCCCGTTCCACCAGTACGCGTAGCCCTCGTCGATCGCCCCGTCCTCCGGCAGCGCCGTGACGTAGCGATCCAGACCATCGACCACGAGCTCGATGACCCGCGCACGAACTGCCGAGTCATCGAGCAGACGGAGCGCGGCCACCAGCACGTTGCCGTGGATCCACGGATTCCAGTTGTGCGGCGGACGATCCAAGCCGATCCAGTGCCAGTCCTGCCGCTGCAGGAACGGATCGAATACCCGCACCTGAGCCTCGTGGCGGATGCGGGCACGCAGGCCCGGATAGCGTTCGTCGAGCGCGTCGCCGAGAACATGATCGGCCCAGGCCAGCTGGGCGACGAGCTCGCCCGCGCCCAGGTCCAGGAACGGATCGGTCACCGTGGCGAGCACGGCGCCGTGGCGCGCGCGGGTGTCGTCGTGGGCGGGCCAGCACCACGTGCTCTGCTCGCACAGCAGCCACAGTCCGTCTGCGGCCTCGTCGAGCCATGCATCGGATCCGGTCAGCGCGGCCGCGACCACCGCACGGCTCACCCGCTCCTGCCGACGAAACACCGCGTGCTCGTACTCCTCGCGGTTCCCGTCGCGGTGATAGCGAGCGGCATCGCGCGCGAGCGGCGTGGGCCACGGTGCTCCGAGGTCGGCGGTCGCGGCATCCAACAGGGCGGTGCGCGTGACGGCATCGACCCCGTCCCAGACGACGCGGTCGGTCGCGGGCGCAACCGGGAGCGCCTGGGCGGCAGGGAGCACGAGATCCGACAGCGCCTCCGCGATACCGAGCTCCGTCAGCGTCTGGGCGATACGCCCGCGAAACGGCGGTCTGGAGGCGGGGGCCTGCGCTGAGTCGGTCATTCGAACTCCCATGGACGAGGTGCTGCGACGACACCGTCGCAGGAAGCAGTACGTGATCGAGTCGGAGACAAGCGAACATCGCCAAACGATCAAAAACGATCATACACCTACGTTGCAATGTTCGATTGGTATTGATAATCTCCGTTTTAGATCACAATGATCGTGACCCCGCCACACTCAATGAAGGAGCACCGTGGTTCCTCCCACTCCCCACTCAACCGCCGCCGGTTCAGCTGACTGGACGCGCGACGAGTGGGTCGCGTTCGCGGACCGTCTCCTCGATGGAGCTCGTCGTCACGCGTCGCCAGGTGCGGGACGCATCACCCCTCCGGGAGCCGAGGGCGGCTACGGTCATGACGTCGATGGACTCGAGGGCTTCGCCCGCACGTTCCTGCTTGCCGGCTTCCGCATCGCGGGGGCCCGCGGCGAAGGCGTCGACGATCTGATCGACTTCTACCGCCGCGGCATCATCACCGGAGTCGACCCGGAGGCACCGGACCGCTGGGTGCGCCCCGACGAACACGCTCAGGCCAAGGTCGAGGCGGCATCGCTCGCGCTGATCTTCGACCTGACGCGCGAATGGATCTGGGACACGCTCGATTCCCTCACGCAGCAGCGGGTCATCGACTACCTCGCCCCGGTGGTGGGAGACGAGACCTACCCGCGCAACAACTGGCTCTGGTTCCGCATCGTCGTGGAGACCTTCCTCCGCTCGGTCGGTGGCCCGTGGTCGCAGACGGACATCGACGCCGACCTCGCCCTCCACGAGACGTTCATCCGCGAAGAGGGCTGGCTCTCCGACGGCGACGAGCGCGCCTACGACCACTACGTGGGCTGGGCGCTACACCTCTACCCGGTGCTGTGGGCGCGGATGGCCGGCGCCCGTGAGATTGGTGCAGACCGCGTGGATGCGGACATCGCCCGCCTCGATCGCTTCCTGCAGGATGCCGTCGCCCTCGTCGGCGCCGACGGCTCGCCGCTAATCCAGGGCCGCAGCCTCATCTACCGCTTCGCCGCCGCCGCTCCGTTCTGGATCGGTGCCATCGCCGAGGTACCGTCGGTGTCCGCCGGCGCGCTGCGTCACGCCGCGGATCGCATCGTGCGTCACTTCGCCGACGCCGGTGCCCCGAACGCGGACGACCTGCTCTCGATGGGCTGGCACGACGAGTGGCGCGAACTCGCGCAGTCCTACTCCGGCCCCGCCTCGCCCTACTGGGCCACCAAGGGTCTCGTCGGACTTCTGCTTCCTGCCGACCACCCGGTGTGGACGGCACCCGCCGAGCCCCTTCCCGCCGAGGAAGCCGGTGACCTTCGCGCCGTGCGCTCGGCCGGATGGATCGTCTCCACCACCGCCGAGGACGGCATCGTCCGCGTCATCAACCACGGAGCGGACCACGCCGTCGCGGGCGGCGAACTCGTCGGCGACTCCCCGCTGTACACCCGCATCGGCTACTCCACCGCCGTCTCGCCGCTGGCGAACCAGCGCGCATGGACCGAGCCGCTCGAGCAGTCGGTCGCCCTGGTCGATGCCACGGGTGCCGCGACTCATCGCGCGCCGATGACCCTCCGCCAGGTCGAGGTGCAGGGCGAGACCGGTGTGACCTCCTCCTCGTGGACCGCGCACCTGCTCGGCGAGATCCCGCCGCAGCGCGCCCACGGATCGGGACTGTCCGGCGAGATGATCCCGGTCACCGACATCGAGACCATCTCGATCGTCCACGGCCGCTGGGAAGCGCGCCTGGTGCGGGTCCAGGCCAGCACCGGCTTCGAGCCACGGGAGTGGACCCTCCGCATCGGCGGCTGGGCCCTGGCCGGCACCGAGACGCACCACGTGTCCGAGGGCGCCGCGGCTTCGGCTATCCACGGCGATCTCGTCTCGCGTATCGCCGACCCCGCCGGGACGGCCACCGCAGCCGTCGTGCTGCGCGAGGACGCGAGCCCCCTGGGCCCGGTCGCAGCCGTCCCCGTCCTCGAATTCCCCGTGCACCCCGGCGAATGGGTCGCCGCGGTGCTCGACCTCACCCGCGACGACCAGCCGGTCGGCGCCCCCACAGACGTCCGGATCCCTGAATCCGGCAGCACCGTGACCGTGACGTGGCCCGATGGGGTCACCACCGACACGGTGATCACAGACATCCGCATCGTCGCGTGACGAGGCGGAACCCCCGCGGATCCACCGGGTCCGTCTTGCAAAGGAGCAGCAACTCATGAACCGCAAGTTCGTAGCAGCAGCGGGACTGGCAACGGTCGCCGCACTTACCCTCGCCGGCTGCGCCGCTGGCGACTCGGGCAGCACCGGTGGCTCGGGCGGATCGACCGAGGGTTCCTCGGACAAGTCCGTCGCGCTCACGATGTCCGCTTGGAACGTGTCCTCCACGCCGGAGTTCCAGTCGCTGGTGGACGGCTTCGAGGCCGCCAACCCCGGCATCACGATCGAGCTCAAGGAGTACGACGCCGCCGAGTACAACACCCTGATCACCACCGACCTCGCGGCAGGTTCGGGCCCGGACATCATCACGCAGAAGGAGGTCAAGTACCTCACCACCTTCCAGGAGGGCGGTCAGCTGGCCGATGTCTCCGACGTGACGCTGCCGGACGGCATCTCGGGCGCTGACTCCTACAAGGTCGACGGCACCGCGTACGCCACCCCGTACCGCAACGACTCGTGGGTGCTCTTCTACAACAAGGCGCTGTTCGAGCAGGCCGGCGTGGCAACGCCCGACGGCACGTGGACCTGGGATGACTACCAGAAGGCCGCCGACGAACTGAACAAGGGTCTCGTCGCCGCCGGGTCCTCGGCCAAGGCCGTCTACCAGCACCGCTGGCAGTCCACCGTCCAGGGCTTCGCGAACGCGCAGACCAAGGGCGCGGACATCCTCGAGGGCAAGATCGACCAGTTCGGTCCGTACTACGACCGCACGCTGGCGCTGCAGTCGTCGGGCGACCAGATCGACTTCAACACCTCGTCGGCCAACCAGCTCACCTACCAGGGTGAGTTCGGCAAGCAGAACGCTGCCATGGAGCTCATGGGCACCTGGTTCGTCGCCACGCTGATCGCTCAGCAGGCCTCCGGCGACGCCGATGCCTTCGAGTGGGGCATCGCGCCGGCACCGCAGGCGGACTCCTCCACCGCGGGTCTGGACAAGACGCCGGTCACCTTCGGCGACCCCACCGGCTTCGGTGTGAACGCCAACGCCGACGCCGACAAGCAGGCCGCCGCCAAGAAGTTCCTGGCCTACGCCGCCAGCGAGGACGCCGCCGTGTCCCTCGCCAAGATCGGCATCACCCCGGCGCTGGTCAACGACACCGTCGTGGACACCTACTTCGCCGCTGAGGGCGCGCCGACCGACGACCTGTCGAAGTTCGCGTTCTCGACCCACAAGGTGGTCGCTGAGAACCCCACCTCGTCGAAGACTGCCGCGATCCAGGGTGTCCTCAACGACATGCACTCCGCGATCCTCTCCGGCTCGACCACGGTCGAGAAGGGCCTCGCCGAGGCGAAGGACCGCCTGAAGAACGAGGTCGGCGTCGGTTGACGCCTCCGGTGACCGGCCCCGCGGGGCCGGTCACCCCCGCATCGTCCGTTTCGCAACCCGGAGGTCTCCATGACGTCTCCCGCCGCCACCCGCAAGGGCGGCACCGGAAAGGGTGAAACACTGCCCCGTCGCCGTTCGCGCCTCGCGCTGCGTAACGCGTTGATCGGGTGGAGCTTCATCCTGCCGAACTTCATCGGCTTCGCAGCACTCACCCTCGTACCGGTGATCGTGCTGTTCTACATGTCCCTCACCAACTGGAACGTGTTCGGTGGCAGTCAGTTCGTCGGCCTGGCCAACTTCACGCGCCTGATGGGTGACGGAAGCTTCCAGATCGCGTTCTGGAACACCATCTACTACTCGGTGATGCACATCCCGCTCACGATGGTCGTGGCGCTGTCGCTCGCTCTGCTCCTCAACAACAAGATCCGCGGTGTGGCCTTCTTCCGCACCGCCGCGTTCTTCCCCTACATCACCTCGATCGTCGCGATCGCGCTGGTGTGGAACCTGCTCTTCAGCCCGGATGCCGGTCCGATCAACGAGATTCTGCGTGCCATCGGCATCCAGAACCCGCCCGGATGGCTCACCGACCCGGCCTGGGCGATGCCCTCCGTTGTCATCGTCAGCACCTGGCGCGACATGGGCTACTACATGATCCTCTTCCTGGCGGGTCTGCAGACGGTGCCGCGCGAGCTGCATGAAGCGGCCCGCATGGACGGTGCGAGCGCCTGGCAGCGCTTCGTCAACGTGACGCTGCCCTCGCTTCGACCCACCACGTTCTTCGTGACCGTCATGCTCACGATCAACTCCTTCAAGGTGTTCGATCTCATCCTCGTGATGACCAAGGGTGGTCCCGGCCAGTCGACCCTCGTGATCAGCCAGTTCATCTACAAGAAGGGCTTCGAGGAGAACCAGTTCGGCTACGCCTCCGCCGCGTCGGTCTCCCTGTTCTTCCTCTGCATCATCGTCACGATCGTCCAGTTCTTCTGGAACAAGCGGAGGAGCGCCTGATGAGTGAGACCATGGCCGTGACCGTCGACAAGCGGAGCCTCCGCACCCTCGGCGAGTCGTCCGCCGGCAAGAGGCAGGGGCGCCGCACCGCCGGTCGTGTGCTGCTGTACGCCGTGCTGATCGTGTTCGCGATCTTCCTGCTGGTGCCGTTCGTATGGATGGTGCTGAGCTCCCTGAAGGCGCCCAACGATGTCTTCTCCGTGCCGGTGAAGTGGCTGCCTGACATCTGGGTGTGGCAGAACTACGTCGACATCTGGACCAAGTCCAACATCGTGGTGTGGCTGCGCAACACGCTGCTGCTCGCGGTGGTCGTCACCGCGCTGCAGATCCTGACCGGCTCGTTCGCCGCGTACGGCTTCGCCCGCATGCGCTTCAAGGGTCGCGACGCGCTGTTCCTGCTGTACATCGCCACCATCGCGGTGCCGTGGCAGTCGTACATGATCCCGCAGTTCATCCTGCTGTCCAACCTCAAGGTGTCCAACACCCTGTGGGCGATCATCCTGCTGCAGGCGTTCGGCGCGTTCGGCGTGTTCCTGATGAAGCAGTTCTACGAGACCATCCCGGAGGAGCTCAGCGAGGCCGCCCGCATCGACGGCCTCAGCGAGTACGCCATCTGGCGCCGCATCATGATGCCGCTGTCGATCCCGGCCATCGCGAGCCTCGGCCTGCTGACCTTCGTCAACACGTGGAACGACTACCTCGGACCGCTGATCTACCTGCGCAGCCCGGACCTGTGGACCATGCAGCTGGGTCTCAAGAACTTCGTCTCCAACCTGTATGACACCAACTACGCGCTGCTGTTCACCGGTCTCACCATCTCGGTGATCCCGATCGCGATCATCTTCATGCTCGGACAGAAGTACTTCGTCGAGGGCATCGCCACGAGCGGCATGAAGGGCTGATCATGAAGCGCATCCCGCACGGAGTGTACGCGACCGTCTTCTCGGTGGCCGCGCTCGGACTGATCGTGAACATGCTGCTGCTCATCGGCGCTCTGCCGCTGGTGTTCCTGCTGATTACGACCGATCCGATGAAGTCCTGGCCGCTGCTGGCCGTGGCGCTGCCGTTCGCGGCGCCGGCGATGTGCGGAGCGTTCACCGCGTTCCGCGAGTTCGGTCTCGGCGGCCTCGGTCCCGTGCGGGCGTTCTGGCAGGGGGTGCGCGCCTCGGGGCTGCGCGCCCTCGGCTGGGGCATCGCGCTCACCGTCGTGCTGGTGGTGCTCCTCGTGGACGTGCGCGCGCTGTCCGGCACCGAGTTCGCGGTGGTCCTGGTGCCGCTGCTGCTCGTGCTGGCCGTGCTCGTCGCCGCGATCGGCATCGTGGGCCTGGTCGCCATCGCCGAGGTGCCCGGCGCCCGCTTCGGCGAGGTGCTGCGCTCCGCCACCGTGCTCGCCGTGCGACGCTGGTGGCTGACACTGGCCACGCTGGCGATGATCGCCGTGCAGTTCGCCGTGTTCACCACCGCTCCCGCTCTCGCCATCGGCATCACGGCAGCCCCGGTGCTGTACGTGGCCTGGTCAGGTTCCCGATACTCCCTGCGGCCGGTGCTTCCCGCCGAGCCCGCTCCCGCGTCCCTCTGACGCCCTCGTCTTCGACGCCTCCTACAGAAAGCAGTTCCTTCCATGACGTCTCCGTCTCGCGTGAGCATCGACATCGACGCCGCGATCGCCACCGTGCTGGACACGGTGCGCCGCACCATCATCGCCTTCCCTCCGGCCGAGGGGGTCTTCCCCGACGACACCACGAACGACGGCGAGCACTACCCGCTGCGTCATGCCGAGAACGGCATCCCCGTCGGCGGCAACGGCGGATGGACCACGTCCTTCTGGCCGGGCATGGAGTGGATCGCCTACCAGCTCACCGGTGACGAGGAGTTCAAGACCGCCGGTCTCGCGCACCTCGCCGACTTCGCGCGTCGCGTGGACGCCGAGGAAGACCTGGAGACGCATGACCTCGGCTTCCTGTACACGCTCGCCGCCGTCGCGCCGTACCGTCTGCTGGGGGATGAGGAGGGTCGTCGTGCCGCGCTGTCGGCCGCGAACCACCTGATGAACCGCTTCCTCGAGCCTGCCGGCATCATCCAGGCATGGGGCACGCTGTCGGACCCCGAGCAGCGCGGTCGCACCATCATCGACAGCCTGATGAACCTGCCGCTGCTGTCCTGGGCGTACGAGCAGACCGGTGAGGAGCGCTTCGCCGACGCCGTGCGTCGTCACGCCACGCAGCTGCGCGTGAACATCATCCGCGAGGACGACACCACCTTCCACACGTTCCACTGGGACCCGGTGACCGGCGACGCGCTGCGCGGCACCACGGCCCAGGGCGCGGCGGATGACTCGTGCTGGGCACGCGGTCAGGCCTGGGGCATCTACGGCTTCGCGCTCAACCACCGCGCCACCGGCGACGCCGAGCTGCTGGATGCCGCCTGGCGCTGCGCCGACTACTTCCTCGCGCACCTGCCCGAGGACAAGGTCGCCTACTGGGATCTGGTGTTCACCGACGGCTCGGGTGAGCCGCGCGACACGTCCTCGGCCGCGATCGCGGTGTGCGGGCTGTACGAGCTGGCCGACATCGAAGGCCCCGGGGAACGCGCCGATCGCGCGACCGCCGCTGCCGACGAGATCCTCGCCTCGCTGATCGAGAAGTACCGCCCGGTCTCCCCGGACGCGCACACCGTGCTGACGCAGAGCGTCTACAACAAGCGCAACGACCACGGCGTGGAGGAGGGATCGCTCTGGGGCGACTACTTCTTCTTCGAGGCCCTCGCCCGCCACGCCGACTCGGCCTGGCGTCCGGCGTGGTGACGACATGCGCCTGATCCGTTTCAGTACCGGTGGTGAGGTGCGCACCGGCGCCCTCACCGCCACCGGCGACGTCGTCGACCTCACCGCCCACGGGCTGGTCGCGGACCTCGTCGAGATCCTCGCTTCGGACGACCTGCGTGCCGAAGCCGGCGCTCTCGTCGAGACCGCGCCGTCCCTTCCGCGCGACAGCGTCTCGCTGGTGCTGCCGGTGAGCCCCGGAAAGGTGCTCGCCATCGGCTACAACTACCGCGGGCACGTGCCCCCGGGAGCCGACCCCACCGCCGACGACCCCGCATTCCCCGACGTCTTCGTCAAGACGCCGAACACCCCCGTGTCCGCATCCACCGGTGTGGTGGTGCCCGCTGTGGCCGCCGAAGTGGACTACGAGGGCGAGATCGGCCTCGTCATCGCCCGCCGCGCGCATCGGGTCTCCGTCGAGGACGCGCTGTCGCATGTCGGCGGGTACGTCGTGCTCAACGACGTGTCGGCGCGCGACTGGCAGCGCAAGGGATCGCAGATGACGCTCGGCAAGTGCTTCGACGGCTTCCTGCCGATGAGCGACGTCGTCGTCACGCGCGACGAGATCGCCGACCCGCAGGACCTCCTCGTCGAGGTCGTCCGTGACGGTGAGGTGACCGTCTCGCAGTCGACTGACTCGATGATCTTCCCGATGGCCTTCCTGGTGCATCACCTGAGCCAGGCGATGACCCTCGAGGTGGGGGATGTCATCTCTACCGGCACCCCGCAGAAGCTTCCCGCAGCGCAGGACGCGCACCGCCACATCGTCGCGGGGGACGAAGTCACCGTCCGCGTGACAGGGTTGGGGGAGCTCACCACGCGCTTCATCGCCGATCCCGTATCCGCCATCAACGCGGCTTCTGACACGAACACGGCTTCTGACACGAACACTGGAGTGAACGCATGATTCTGGACAGCTTCCGACTCGACGGGAAGGTGGCCATCGTCACCGGATCCAGCCGTGGGCTGGGTCAGGGCGCCGCTCTCGCGCTCGCCGAGGCGGGTGCCGATATCGCGCTGCTGAACCGCGGCGACGCCTCGGAGACCGCTGCCGCGATCGAGGCGCTGGGCCGGCGCGTCCACAGTGTGCACGCCGACTTCGCCACCGCCACCTCCGCCGACATCGAGGCGGCTGTCGCCGAGATCGAGCGAGAGCTCGGTCGCGTCGATATCCTCGTCAACAACGCCGGCACGATCCGTCGCGCCCCCGCGAGCGAGTACTCCGAGGACGACTGGAACGAGGTGCTCACCGTCAACCTCGACAGCGTGTTCCACCTGTCCCGCGCGGTCGGCAAGCGCCTGCTCGCCCAGGGCAGCGGACGCATCATCAACGTGGCCTCGATGCTGTCGTTCCAGGGCGGCATTCTGGTGCCCGCGTACACCGCGTCCAAGCACGCGGTCGCCGGTCTCACCAAGGCGCTCGCCAATGAATGGGCGACGTCGGGTGTGACGGTCAACGCCATCGCCCCCGGGTACATGGCCACCGACAACACGGCCGCCATCCGCGCCGATGAGGCTCGCGAAGCCTCGATCGTCTCGCGCATCCCGATGGGACGCTGGGGCACCCCGGCCGACCCGCAGGGCACGTTCGTCTACCTCGCATCCGACGCCGCCTCCTACGTGACCGGGACGATCATCCCGGTCGACGGCGGCTGGCTCGTCCGCTGACCCGCCGAGCTGACATCCCAGAAGGAGAAATCATGCAGCAGCGCTACGCCACCAACCCCGCCCAGATTCCGGGCATGACCACCGCGGATCTCCGCGAGACCTACCTCATCCCCGAGGTCTTCGTGCCGGGCGAGATCTCGCTCACGTACACGCACCACGACCGCATCGTGCTCGGCGGCGCTCAGCCCGCGGGTCAGGTGCTGGAGCTCACCGGCTACCCGGAGATCCGCTCCGAGACCTTCCTCGAGCACCGCGAGCTCGGTGTCATCAACGTGGGCGGCGAGGGCGTCGTGACCGCGGACGGCGAGGAGTTCACCCTCGTCTCGGGCGCGTGCCTGTACCTCGGTCGTGGGATCGAGACGGTGTCGTTCCGCGACGGGGCCGAAGGATCGGGTGCACAGTTCTACCTGTTCTCCGCTCCGGCACACACCACCTACCCGACGCAGCTCGTGGCTCCGGGGGAGGGCACCGTGCGCGAACTCGGCGACCAGCTCACCAGCAACCGCCGCACGCTCAACCAATACATCCACGAGAACGGCATCCGCAGCTGCCAGATCGTGATGGGCGTCACCACCCTGCACCCGGGCTCGATGTGGAACACCATGCCGGCTCACACCCACGACCGCCGCACCGAGTGCTACCTGTACTTCGATCTGCCGGAAGACCAGCGCGTCGTGCACATCATGGGCGAGCGCGTGGAGACCCGTCACCTGATGGTCGCCGACCGCCAGGCGGTCATCTCCCCGAGCTGGTCGCTGCACTCCGGTGTCGGCTCTGCCTCATACTCGTTCGTGTGGGCGATGGCGGGGGAGAACCAGGCATTCGACGACATGGACGCGGCTCCGATCGTCGACCTCAAGTGACAGCGGAACCGCAGACGTTCGCGATCGGCGAGGAGGATTTCCTCCTCGCCGGTCGGCCGTTCCGGATCCTGGCGGGTGCGCTCCACTACTTCCGGGTGCACCCCGACCAGTGGCGTGACCGCATCCGCAAGGCGCGGCTGCTGGGACTCAACACGATCGAGACCTACGTGGCGTGGAACGCGCACGAGCCGTATCGCGGGGAGTGGGACGCCAGCGGAGGACTGGACCTCGGCCGATTCCTCGACATCGTGGCGGAAGAGGGGATGTACGCCATCGTGCGCCCCGGGCCCTACATCTGCGCGGAATGGCACGGCGGCGGGCTGCCCTCGTGGCTGACGTCGATTCCGGGCATCGGCCTGCGTCGCAGTGAGCCGCAGTACCTCGCGATCCTCACCGAGTACCTGCGGCGTGTGTACGACATCGTGGCGCCGCGGCAGATCGGTCGCGGCGGCAACGTCCTCCTCGTGCAGATCGAGAACGAGTACGGTGCGTATGGCAGCGACAAGGAGTACCTGTCCGAGCTGGTCCGCCTGACGCGCGAGGCCGACATCACGGTGCCGCTGACCACGGTGGATCAGCCGGAGCCGCAGATGCTGCGCGACGGATCGCTGCCCGGGCTGCATCTCACTGGGTCGTTCGGCTCTCGCGCCGCCGAGCGGCTCGCCACCCTGCGCGAGCATCAGCCGACGGGACCGCTGATGTGCTCCGAGTTCTGGGACGGCTGGTTCGACTGGTGGGGTACGAAGCACCACACCACCTCCGCCGCTCATGCGGCGCGGGAGCTGGACGCGCTGCTGGCCGCCGGAGCGTCCGTGAACCTGTACATGTTCCACGGCGGCACCAACTTCGGCCTCAGCAACGGCGCGAACGACAAGGGTCGGTATCTGCCGATCGTCACCTCGTACGACTACGACGCCCCGCTGTCCGAGTCGGGCGAGTTCACGGAGAAGTTCTGGGCCTTCCGCGACGTCATCGCGAAGTACGCGGATGTCCCGGCGCTCCCCGCGGGTGCGGGTGTTGGTGCTGGTGCTGGTGCGGGTGCGGGTGCTGGTGCTGGTGCTGGTGCTGGTGCTGGTGCGGGTGCGGGTGTTGGTGCGGGTGCGGGTGCGGGTGCTGGTGCTGGTGCTGGTGCTGGTGCTGGTGCTGGTGCTGGTGCTGGTGCTGGTGCTGGTGCGGGTGCGGGTGCTGGTGGGGG
>NZ_JBJDRI010000056.1:0-18562 GCF_044987425.1 Microbacterium sp. ZW T5_56
GGACACGGCGACCGAGCAGCCGAGCGCGCCCGCGAGCACCGCCGGTGCCAGCTTCGGGCTCGGCGATGACGTCGTCGTGCTGCGCCAGCCCGCCCCGGAGACGGAGCCCGAGCCGGAGCCGCTGCCGACCGCGGTGAGCCTGGGGCTGCTGCCCGAGGTGTTCGTCTCGCAGGTGTCCACCGCTCTGCACTTCTACGCACCGGAGATCGTTCCGATTCCGGCACTGCCCGCCGAGGAGGACGAGGGCGGGTCCCGCCGCCGTCGTCGTCGTGGCGAGCCCGACGACGCTAGCGATGTTCGTCGTCGTGCGCGCACCGTGGAGTACATCACGGAGCCCAAGGCCATCAAGGGATCCACGCGTCTGGAGGCGAAGAAGCAGCGCCGTCGTGACGGTCGCGAGGCCGGCCGTCGCCGTGCCGTGGTCACGGAAGCCGAGTTCCTCGCCCGCCGCGAGTCCGTCGACCGTCAGATGATCGTCCGCTCCAAGAACGGCCGCGTCCAGATCGGTGTGCTCGAGGACAAGGTCCTCGTCGAGCACTACGTCGCCCGCAATCAGGACGCGTCACTGATCGGCAACGTCTACATCGGACGCGTTCAGAACGTGCTGCCCTCCATGGAGGCCGCGTTCGTGGACATCGGCCGTGGCCGCAATGCGGTGCTGTACTCGGGTGAGGTGGACTGGGACTCCGTTGAGACCGGAAACCAGCCGCGCCGCATCGAGCTGGCACTGAAGACCGGCGACAAGGTGCTCGTCCAGGTGACGAAGGACCCCGTCGGTCACAAGGGCGCCCGCCTCACCAGCCAGATCTCGCTGCCGGGCCGCTACCTCGTGTACGTTCCCAACGGCTCGATGAACGGCATCTCCCGCAAGCTTCCCGACACGGAGCGCGCGCGCCTCAAGCGCATCCTCAAGGAGGTGCTTCCGGAGTCCAGCGGCGTGATCGTCCGCACGGCTGCCGAGGGCGCTACGGAGGAGCAGCTCACGGTGGATGTGCAGCGCCTCACCGCGCAGTGGGAGCAGATCGCGGCTCAGGCGGCCTCCGGCCACGCGCCGCAGCTGCTGCACTCTGAGCCGGACCTGCTCGTCAAGATCGTGCGTGACGTCTTCAACGAGGACTTCCAGAAGCTCATCATCCAGGGCGACGAAGCGCAGCAGACGATCGAGAGCTACCTGCGAGGCGTCGCGCCCGATCTGCTGGAGCGCGTCCAGCGCTACGAGGGCGATCGGGACCCGTTCGACGAGTACCGCATCACCGAGCAGATCGAGAAGGCTCTGGATCGCAAGGTCTGGCTGCCCTCGGGCGGCTCGCTGGTCATCGACCGCACCGAGGCGATGACGGTGGTCGACGTCAACACCGGCAAGTTCGTCGGCTCCGGCGGAAACCTCGAGGAGACCGTCACCAAGAACAACCTCGAGGCAGCCGAGGAGATCGTGCGCCAGCTGCGGCTGCGCGATATCGGCGGCATCATCGTGATCGACTTCATCGACATGGTGCTGGAGTCCAACCGCGACCTGGTGCTGCGCCGTCTGGTCGAGTGCCTGAGTCGTGACCGCACCAAGCACCAGGTGGCCGAGGTCACCTCGCTCGGTCTCGTGCAGATGACGCGCAAGAAGCTGGGCCTGGGTCTGCTGGAGACGTTCTCCGAGCCGTGCGAAGTGTGCGCTGGCCGTGGCGTCGTGGTGCACCACGACCCGGTGGTCAGGCACCGCGCGCCTGTCTCGAACGGAAGCGGAAACGGTAACGCCAGTGCCAACAGCAACGCCTCATCGCGCCGCTCGCGCGGAGGCTCGAACGCTGGCGGCGCTCCTGCGGCTCCCGCTGCTCAGGTCTCGACTCATGTGATCACCGAGGGCGCGAAGTCAGCGCTCGCTCAGATCGCGGCGTCCACCCGCACCGGCACGGCCACCGAGGCCGTGCCCGCGGATGTGACCGAGCTCGTGCTGCCGGAGGCGCCGGCACCCGAGCGGGGCGAACGCACGGAGCGCGCGAAGCGTCCGCGTAAGAAGCGGAACGGTGCCAATGGGACCAACGTCAACACCGCGGACAAGCCCAAGACCGAGAAGGAACAGCTTCTCGAGTCCGTGCTCGACGCACTTCCGGAGCCGAAGGCTCCGGGTCAGGGGCGCGGCCGTCGTCGTGTCACCACGGCCGCACTCACCGGTACCCCGGTCTCGACTGCCCCTGTGGTGGGCGCAGTCGCCGAACCGGCGGGGGAGTGAGACCCGTCCACGACAGCCTGAGCTGTTCTTGAATCACCGCCCGCGACGTTCGCGGGCGGTGATTCGCAATCCGGAGGCGATGAGTCTGCGCACCAGCTCGTGCCCGTCCACGGGGGTTGCGCCGGCGGCCACGAGCCGATCGATGATCTCCTCCGGCACGTCGTAGTGATCCAAGTCGAACGAACGCTCGGGAAGCCCCTGGGCGCGCGCGAAGGCGTGCAGCTCGTCCAGATTGCTGTCGCTGACGAGGTGCGCCCACAGGCGGCCGTGGGCGGGCCAGCGCGGGGCGTCGACGAGAACGGTCATTCTGCCGATGCTACGCCGCCGCCGGCACGCTTCGGTCCGTCGAATGGGGCAGAATGAATGACGCGGAAGACGACACGCAGCGGTTCCTTTTGCCGCTACACAGGATCATCCGGTAAAGTGGTTCCTTGGTGCGCATCCGCGTCGCCCGCCCCCGGGCGGCGTCGAGAGACTTGCAGCCGCGCCGGCTCCCCGTGGGCGTCCCTTTCCGGGAGTGCAAGCACAGTCTTTTCAGACGTTCCGGAACCCGAAACGTGGTTCCCCAAAGAAACAAGGTGGCAAGTGGTTTACGCAGTTGTGCGCGCCGGTGGACGGCAGGAGAAGGTGGAAGTCGGCACGATCGTGCATCTCGACCGTGTCCGGGCCGCCCAGGGCGAGAATATCGAGCTTCCCGCGGTTCTGTTCGTTGACGGTGACACCGTCACGACCGACGCGGACAAGCTCGCGAAGATCACGGTGACGGCCGAGGTTATCGGCAACCTCCGTGGTCCGAAGATCGTCATCCAGAAGTTCAAGAACAAGACCGGTTACAAGAAGCGCCAGGGTCACCGTCAGGACCTCACGCGCGTCAAGGTCACCGGCATCAAGTAAGCACCGGAGGCAGCAGAGATGGCACACAAGAAGGGCGCAAGCTCTACCCGTAACGGTCGTGACTCCAACGCGCAGCGCCTCGGCGTGAAGCGCTTCGGCGGTCAGACCGTCAACGCCGGCGAGATCCTCGTCCGCCAGCGCGGTACCCACTTCCACCCCGGCGTCAACGTCGGTCGTGGTGGCGACGACACGCTCTTCGCGCTGTCGGCCGGCGCTGTCGAGTTCGGCACCAAGGGCGGCCGCAAGGTCGTCAACATCGTCGCGGCCCAGTAAGCCGCAAGCTTTCTGATCGGGGCGGGCTTCGGCTCGCCCCGACCTGTTTTATCCGGAGGATTCCGATGGTCACTTTCGTCGACGAGGTCACCCTGCACCTGAGCGCGGGAAAGGGCGGCAACGGCTGCGTCTCTGTACGCCGTGAGAAGTTCAAGCCGCTCGCCGGCCCAGATGGCGGCAACGGGGGGCATGGCGGCGACATCGTGCTGGTCGCAGACCCGCAGGTGACCACCCTGCTGTCGTATCACCACAGCCCCCACCGCAGTGCGGGCAACGGCGGATTCGGAATGGGCGACCACCGCTCCGGCGCGCTCGGCGAGCCTCTCGAACTGCCGGTTCCTGTGGGAACCGTCGTGAAGGATCCGGATGGTGAGGTGCTCGTCGACATGATCGAGCCGGGCATGCGCTTCATCGCCGCGCCCGGTGGCCAGGGCGGTCTCGGCAACGCGGCGCTGTCCAGCCAGAAGCGCAAGGCCCCCGGCTTCGCGCTGCTCGGCACGCCGGGGTGGGAGGGCGATGTCGTCCTCGAGCTGAAGACGGTCGCCGACGTGGCGCTGGTCGGCTACCCGTCCGCGGGTAAGTCGAGCCTGATCGCGGCGATCTCCGCCGCTCGGCCGAAGATCGCCGACTACCCCTTCACCACCCTGCACCCCAACCTCGGTGTCGTGCAGTCCGGTGACAACCGCTTCACGGTTGCCGATGTTCCCGGCCTGATCGAGGGTGCCAGCGAGGGCCGGGGCCTCGGCCTCGAGTTCCTCCGCCACGTCGAGCGCTGCTCCGCGCTCGTGCACGTTCTCGACTGCGCAACGCTGGAGCCCGGTCGCGACCCGCTCAGCGACCTGGACGTGATCCTCGCGGAGCTCGCAGCGTATCCGGTCCCGGAGGGACAGATTCCGCTGTTGGAGCGCCCGCAGGTGGTGGCGCTCAACAAGATCGACGTGCCCGAGGCGCAGGATCTTGCCGACCTGGTCCGTCCGGAGATCGAGGCCCGCGGCTTCCGCGTGTTCGAGATTTCCACGGTTGCCCGCAAGGGACTCCGCGAACTCAGCTTCGCCCTCGCGGACATCGTCGAGCAGCACCGCATCGAAACGGCCGCAGCGCCGGTTCCGGAGCGCATCATCGTCCGCCCGCAGGCGTCGGAGAAGGAGTTCTCCGTCTCGGTCGAGGGCGGCACATACGGCAACCTGTACCGCATCCGCGGTGCGAAGCCCGAGCGCTGGGTGGCGCAGACGGACTTCACCAACGACGAGGCGATCGGCTACCTCGCCGATCGACTCGAGCGTCTGGGTGTGGAGAACGAGCTGTACCGTGCGGGCGCGACCGCCGGTTCCACCGTGGTGATCGGTGGCGACGGGGGAGTCGTGTTCGACTGGGAGCCCGCGCTCTCGTCTGCGGCGGAACTGACCGCCGCTCCGCGCGGCACCGATCCCCGCCTCACGGGCTCCTCGCGACGCACCACCTCCGAGCGTCGCGAGCAGTACCACGACCGTATGGACGCGAAGGCCGAGGCTCGCGCCGAGCTGGAGGCAGAGCGCGTTGCCCAGAAGTACCGCGACGAGCAATACCTGGAGGAGCGGTGAGCGCACGTTCACGCGCCGACCTGCCCGGCATTCGTCGGCTGGTCGTCAAGGTGGGCTCGTCATCGATCTCCGGTGAGGGATCCTGGCGCATTCCGATGCTGGTGCACGCCCTCGCCGAGGCGCACCGTTCCGGCACTGAAGTGGTGCTGGTGTCGTCCGGCGCCATCGCGACCGGGATGCCCTACCTCAACCTGGAGAGCCGCCCCACCGACCTCGCCACTCAGCAGGCGGCGGCCGCCGTCGGCCAGAACGTGCTGGTCTACCGGTACCAAGAGGCGCTTCGTCCGTTCGACATCGTCGCGGGCCAGGTTCTTCTCACCGCGGGGGATCTGGAGAATCCGGTCCATCGCTCCAATGCGCGCCGCGCCATGGAGCGGTTGCTGAACCTACGGATCCTCCCGATCGTGAATGAGAACGACACGGTCGCCACCCACGAGATCCGCTTCGGCGACAACGACCGACTCGCCGCGCTCGTGGCGCAGCTGGTCGGCGCCGACGCTCTGGTGCTCCTCAGCGACATCGCGAACCTGTACACCCGCCCGCCGGGTGAGCCCGGCGCCGAGCCTCTTGACGTCATCGCAGCCGGCGACGATCTGGCCGGACTCGAATTCGGGGCGAAGGTCGTCAACAGCGTCGGCACCGGCGGCGCGGCGACCAAGGTGTCTGCCGCGCGGCTGGCCGCCGCGGCCGGGATCGGCGTGCTGGTGACTTCCACCGATCAGGCCGCGCAGGCACTGGCCGGCGCCCACGTCGGGACCTGGTTCGAGCCGGCCGATGTCACGGCCCAGGCGGCGACCGACTCCCTCGCTAAGGTGGATGCGTGAGTATCCCCGACGCTCTTCTCGATCGCTTCCGCGCCGCCAAGACAGCCTCGCGTGACATCGCCCGACTCACGAGCGGCGATAAGGCGGAGGCATTGCGCGCCATCGCTACCGCCCTCGAGGCCGCCGCGCCCCGCATCATCGAGGCGAACGCCGTCGATCTGGAGCGCGGGCGCACCGAAGGGATCGCGGCCGGGCTGTTGGACCGACTCCTGCTGGACGCCGGGCGCATCTCGTCGCTGGCCGCTGCGGTCCGTGACGTCGCTGCTCTGCGCGACCCCGTCGGGCAGGTCGTGGGCGGTCATCGACTTCCCAATGGCGTCGCGCTGGAGCAGATTCGCGTGCCGTTCGGCGTGGTCGCCGTCATCTACGAGGCTCGTCCCAACGTGACCGTCGACATCGCCGCGCTGGCACTGCGTTCGGGCAATGCCGTGCTGCTCCGGGGCGGATCCGCGGCGCGTGAGTCCAACGTCGTTCTGGTCGACGTGATGCGTGAGGCGCTGGTCGGGCAGGGAATCACGCCGGACGCGATCCAGTCGGTCGACGATTTCGGTCGCGAGGGCGCGAACGCCCTGATGAATGCGCGCGGCTATGTCGACGTCCTCGTGCCGCGCGGCAGTGCGCAGCTGATCGAGACCGTCGTGACCCAGTCGACCGTTCCGGTGATCGAGACGGGTGCGGGCAACGTCCACATCTTCCTCGATGAGACCGCGCCTGCTGACTGGGCGCGGGACATCGTCGTAAACGCCAAAGTGCAGCGTCCGAGCGTGTGCAACGCCGTGGAGACGGTACTGGTTCATGCGGCGGCCGCATCCCGTCTGATTCCCGATCTCGCCGCAGCGCTCCAGGCGCAGGGCGTCACCATCCACGGTGACGACGTCGTCGCTTCGCTGGGCACCGGGATCGTCCCGGCGACAGAGGCGGATTGGGCAACGGAGTACCTCGATCTCGAGATCGCGATGCACGTCGTCGCCGATCTGGATGAGGCGCTGGAGCACATCCGCACCTACTCCACCGGCCACACCGAGTCCATCATCACCACCGACAGCCGGAACGCGGATCGCTTCCTGGCGGAGGTCGACTCCGCGGTCGTCATGGCCAACGCGTCCACGCGCTTCACCGACGGTGGCGAGTTCGGCTTCGGAGCTGAGGTGGGCATCTCGACCCAGAAGCTGCATGCGCGTGGTCCGATGGGCCTGGCTGAGCTGACGAGCACCAAGTGGCTCGCGCGTGGCTCTGGCCAGGTTCGCGGCTGACCGCAATAGACTGATACCTGTAACAAACCCGATCGGAGTTTCCATGTCTCTCTCCACGCTCGTTCTCGCAGCCGCAGAGGAGCACGCCGAGAACGTCATGCTGCACACTTTCCCGGCAGCCATCATCGCCGCGTGCGTGTTCTTCCTGCTCGCGATGGTGACCCTCTCGTACCGCAACGTGGCCAACCGTCACGCGGACAAGGCGGAGAAGTTCGCTCACGAGAACCCCGAGTCGGGCCACGGCGCAGGACACGGAGCCGGCCACTGAGGCCTGCCGCATGACAAGCGAACGGCGACCGCGGATCGGCGTGATGGGTGGAACCTTCGATCCCATCCACCACGGCCACCTGGTTGCCGCGAGCGAAGCGGCACAGTGGTTCGACCTCGACGAGGTCGTTTTCGTGCCCACGGGACACCCGTGGCAGAAATCCGATGTCACCGGCAGCGAGCACCGCTACCTGATGACGGTGATCGCCACGGCCTCGAACCCGCGCTTCACGGTCAGCCGCGTCGACATCGATCGAGGCGGGCCCACCTACACGATCGACACCCTGCGGGACCTGCACGCACAGCGACCGGATGCCGACCTGTTCTTCATCTCGGGGGCAGACGCCATCGCCCAGATCCTCAGCTGGCGAGACCATGATGAGCTTTGGGACCTCGCGCAGTTCGTCGCGGTGTCGCGGCCGGGCCATGTACTCACCACCGAAGGGCTTCCCTCGGAGGTGGTGAGTCAGCTGGAGATTCCGGCACTGGCCATTTCGTCCACGGACTGTCGCGAGCGTGTTCGTCAGGGACACCCCGTGTGGTACCTCGTTCCCGACGGGGTCGTCCAATACATTGCGAAGCATCACCTGTATCGGAGCACCGCATGACTACCACTGATAACTCCGGGGAGCAGTTGACCCGACGCCAGTTGCGTGAGCTGCGGCTGACCGGCCAGACCCCCGTGGTCGGCGATGGATCGGCGTTCGACGACAGCGCGTCGGCGGATCCGGTTCCTCCCCGTCGTGACGCACCCGTGAGCAACCCGCTGCCACGGCCGGCTGAGCCGATCATCGTCGCGGCCCCGGAGCTGCCCGCCCAGTCCCCAGCCGACGGTACCGAGCATCGCCTCACGCGGCGTGAGCTGCGCGATCTCGAGCGCGTGCGCACCGCGTCCGTGCCAGTGATCCGCCCGGCCGATGCTGATGCCGACGCCGATGCCGATGCCGAGACGGCTCCGCAGGCGGACGACATCGCTCCTGCTGTGGAGACGCATGTTCCGGCGGCGGAAGAGCCGGTCGCGACGATCGACGCACCGCAGGAGCCTGCCACGGCGGAAGCCGATGGCGGGTCGATGGATCACGCAGAACCTTCGGACGCACCTGCCGAGGGCGAGTCTTCGGCCGCGGAGGAGTCGCAGGCCGAGGGGGAGTCGCAGGCCGACAACCGGGAGCCGGAGGCTGCGGACGCAGCCACGTCGGATGTCGACGTGGTGTCCGCGGATTCTCCCGCCTCCGACAGCGCCAACTCCGACACCACCGCGGGGGCGGACCAGGGCGAGCCCGCGGCCGCTGCAGAGGAAGAGCCGCGTCCCGCGTGGGCTCCGCCGGCAGCGTCCGTCACCGCGACTCCCGCGTTCGACGCTCCCGCGAAGCTCAAGACGCCGGAGAAGAGCCCGGCTGAGAAGGCCGCCGCGAGCGAAAGCCCCACCCTGAGTTCCGCGTTCGGTGCGCAGGTCGCCGCAGGCGTCACGTCGGGTGAGCAGTCCTTCGACGACCTCATCTCCCGTGACAGCGGCGGATCCACGGCTGCGGGCCATTCGCTCGTGCTCTCGGATTCCGCCCTTCCGCCGCTGACCGCACCGGTCACCTCGACCGGAGCGATGCTGGTCACCGGCACCTTCAACCTCCCCGAGCTCGGCTCCCAGGGGCATGCGCCCGGAGTCGCCGACGGCAAGGATGTGGACGCCGTCCTCATCGATGGAGAGCTGCCCGCCGCGTCGTCGCCTACGCCCATCGCTGCCACCGCAGCGGTGAGCCAGGCGAAGGCTCCCGGCGAGATCATCAAGCCTCCCGTGCCGGAGAAGAGCAACAAGCTGATGCTGATCCTCGCGATCACTGCGGGCGTTCTCGCCCTGGCCCTGGTGGGCGTGATCGTCGGGGCAGCCCTGACAGGAATGATGCAATGACCGCAAGCGAACAATCTCGCAAGATGGTGCAGATCGCGGCCGTGGCCGCCGACGCGAAGGGCGGCGAGGACATCGTCGCGCTGGACGTGTCTGAGCCGCTTCCGTTCGTCGACGCCTTCGTGATCGTGACAGGGCGCAACGAGCGCAACGTCGCGGCGATCGCCGACGAGG
The DNA here is from genome assembly GCF_044987425.1 of Microbacterium sp. ZW T5_56. Classification (NCBI taxonomy): domain Bacteria; kingdom Bacillati; phylum Actinomycetota; class Actinomycetes; order Micrococcales; family Microbacteriaceae; genus Microbacterium; species Microbacterium sp. ZW T5_56. Next base: position 9,390 of record NZ_JBJDRI010000056.1, read on the forward strand.
TGGAGGAGAAGCTCCTGGAGGCGGGCCACAAGCGCCTGCGCCGCGAGGGACGCCAGGATGCCCGCTGGGTTCTCAGCGACTTCGGCGACATCGTGGTGCACGTCTTCCACGAGCAGGAGCGGGTGTACTACGACCTGGAGCGCCTCTGGAAGGACGGCGCGACCATCGATTTCACGCTTCCGCAGCCGGCATCGATCTGATCGACGCCGGCGGGATGGTCGGCAGCACCCTCGCGGGTGTTGTAGGCTGAGGGGGTTGGTTTACCAACGCCCATCCGGGCCTGTGGCGCAGCTGGTAGCGCACCTGCATGGCATGCAGGGGGTCAGGGGTTCGAGTCCCCTCAGGTCCACACACAGAGGCTCCCGCCATGCGGGAGCCTCTTCTCGTTCGTGGAGAGCTGCGCCGGGAAGACGCGGCGGGCGGCTCGGGATCAGCCGGTGAACTCCGCGAGAGCGTCGCTGTACCGCCGGGGATCCTCACGCGTGGATGCCGTGACCAGGAGCGCCAGCGGGCCGATCGTCCGCGTGAAGGTTCCCTCGCACGGCAGGACCACGACCCGGGTGAGCCCACGCTTCCACGCGGGGATCAGCGCGGCCAGGCACACATGCTCAGGGTCGTCGCCGGGCGCCTGGCGTGCGTGCATTCGATCAATGAGCCGCCCGGTGTGCCGCGACTGCCACTCGGCGAAAGCCCCACCCAGGCCAGCGTCGTCGAAGTGGTCACGCCAGGTGGGTCCGATCAGCTGTTGTAACAGCGCTGCATGATCGGCGGGGTCGAGGCCTGGTTTCATGAGTCTCTCGAACAGCAGCGGATCCTGCCCCTCGGCCGCATGAGCAACGGCTTCGCTCCACAGCAGTGGCCAGGCGAGTTCCCATGCCGCTGTGTCTTGAGCGGCGCGGGTTTCGGGATGCATCGGCTCCGCCCGGTCGACGAGTGGGCCCGGGGCGTTCGCCGTGACGTCGAGCCTCCAGGCGTCGCGCACCCACAGCAGCTCCAGCAGAGCGGCGGGATTGTCTTCGACAGTGATGGACATGTCGTGGGGCCAGGGATTGCCGGGCATCGGCCGGAGGGAGCGCATATCGAATGCTATCGCCGACCCTGAAGCGTGGGAGAGACGGCGGATCGGCCACGTCGGAGGGGCCCCACGCGGCGGGCGCCCCTCGACGTGGTCGGTCAGCGGACCTGCTGGATCAGCTCGGTAAGCCACTCGGACTGCGGGAGCGGTTCGGACTCGAGGTACACCTCGCGGCAGGCACCGATCGGCTCCGCACCGTCTGCGAGAATCGCGCTGGTCAGTTCGTTCCAGGCTCGACCGATGCCAGCCATATCGCCGCGATAGGGGAGCACTGCGGCGCGCTCGATCGCGGGCAGCGTGACCACCTCCCATGCGGGGTTCGTCTGGGCGGATGCGCCGGCGATCCAGGAGACCCAGACGCGCAGATCGTCGGTCCCGGCCACGTTCTCGTACCAGAACACGCCGGGCTCATGGAACTCCACACCCGAGGTCTGCAGTGCGTCCAGGAGCGGCGGCAGGAGACGGTCGACAAGGCCGCTCACGTCTTCGCCGCCCGGAGCGACACCACTCGCGGCGTAGACCGTGACCTCCTCGATCCGGCGGTATTCGACGGCGGGGGTGATGAGGTCGGACACGAGGTTGTTCCTTTCGAGGGCGGTGAGTCGTCGTTCGATCCGCGCGAGACGAGCCCGTTCCTGGTCGATCGCTTCGCGCAGCTCGGATCGCCGACGCGCGAGCACGGCGATCAGGGCCGCACTCGTGTCGTCGGTGCCGAGCACGGACGCAGCATCGTCCAGAGAACAGCCCAGGTCGCGAAGCTCGACCACACGCAGCAGATGTTCCAGCTGCGCCGGGTCATAGCGTCGATACCCGCTGAAGGGGTCGACCTCTGCCGGACGCAGCAGACCGATGGCGTCGTAGTGGCGGAGCATGCGGACACTCACGTGCCCGAGTGCGGCGAACTCTCCGATGGTGTACATGATGGAATCACGCTCCACCCTGACACAGTGGCAGGGTCAAATCGTTGGGATCAGATGTCGTACTCGCCGCTGTCGCGGGGCTGTAAAGGGCCATGCAGTCGCCGGGCTCGGCGGTCGCGTTCAAGTATCACTCGTCGTCGTCCTCATCTTCGTCCGGCCCGTTGAGGATCATGCCGAACTCCACACCGTCACGCCTGAGACGGAAGGACGCGATGGTGATCACCGGGCGACCTGGTCCAGCAACGCTGCGATGGCGCTGTGGTGTCCGGGTGGGGCAGAGTCGTCGCTGGGAGGGCGATCATCTGGTCCCTGTGGCGTGGCTCCCAATCGCGCCCCGACGCGCGCGAGATGCGGGTCGATTGTGTACCGGCCGGCCAGTTCGCTTAGAGTATTCCTGTTCGGTTCGCCGGATGAAATGGGCCTGTGGCGCAGCTGGTAGCGCACCTGCATGGCATGCAGGGGGTCAGGGGTTCGAGTCCCCTCAGGTCCACAAAACCCCTGTTCAAACAGGGGTTTTGTGTTCTAAGTGGGACCTCTTAAGCCCGCACTCACGAGAAGCTCACGAGAAACAACCGGGAACGACCCGCGATCACTCGTGACAATCGGAATCGTCGAAGCACGTCTCGCATCGACGCCGCGCATGTGGTGAACGTGACCAACGACACTACAGGGATCCCAGCACCTCACGAGGCTCCGCGTCGAGCGCCAGCGCGTCCAGCACGCTGATGAGCGAGCGCTCTTCATAGCGAAAATGAGACTCCATGATGGCGGCAATGCCGTCGAGGTGTCGTGAGATCGAACCGTGCTCGTCGGACCCCGCGACGGCGTCGAGGCTGGCGATGAGCGCCCCGATCATCGAGTGGTCCTGCTGCAGCCGCATGAGGGTATCGCGCAGCTCGGGATGGGCTGCGGCGATGGCGGGGAACAGCTGTCGATCCTCGCCCTGATGGTGCTGGGTCAGGGCGACGCAGAAGCCATGGCACACCAGGAGAAGGTCCCTTGTCGCCACAGCATCGGACCCGTCTGCCTCCCGGACCACCGTAAGTGCCGCGCGCAGCCGCGCGTGCACGGCACGCAACTCGGCGCCCCAGGCCACCAAGCGCTCAGATTCGTCGGGGACGGTCATCGCCCCATCCTGCCAGGACCCGCACGTCCGCGCGGCCGCACGCCCATAGGCTGAAGCTGTGGAGCATCGCTGGAGCGTGGGGCCGGTCACCGTGGTGATGCGGGAGCACGACGGCGATCGCCGCGGCCGTACCGCGCGCGGTACGGCCGAGGCGTTGCTGGCGAGCGTCGTTCGGGAGCTTGCCGGCGCAGACCTGCCTATCGGACGTCGCTGTCCGAACTGCGGGGGAACCGATCACGGGCGCCCGATCGTAGCCGGCAACGAGCTGGTCCTCTCCCTCTCGTACGCGCCGGGAGTGGTGGCTGTCGCGGCGGCGTCGGCTGATGCGGTCGTGGCTCTCGGCGTCGATGTCGAGGTGGGTGACGCAGACGCGGAGGCGATCCCCGGCCTGACCCTGCGTGACTGGACCCGCGTCGAGGCGGCGATGAAAGCCGATGGGCGCGCGTCGCTGCTGGACACGAGCGCAGCGCTGCTGGATCGAGACAGCGTTCGGTTTGCGGATGGGCGTGCCTGGGTCACCGCGTTGCTCGCCGCGCCGACCGGCTTCCCGCTGGCGTTGGCCTATCGGTCTCGCGGCGCGGGTCGCGAGACCTCCCGCTAGGACCGATCCTCTGCCCCGCGGGACGACAGACCGCGGGGGAGGAGGATCACCTCGGTGAGGGGTGCCGGCTCGTGCGCGCCGGATACTGTCGGGAGCGGAGGGAGTTTCTCCTCGTTCAACCAGGCGTGCAGGAGGTCGGTGACTGTAACGCCGGAAACCTCCTCGGCGAGCGCCACGAAGTCGTCCGTCTTCGCGGTGGCATGAGCGAAGCGACGAGTCCACGCACGGAGGATCTCGAAGAAGCGCTCATCACCGACCGTCAGCCGCACCGCGTGCAGGGTGAGTGCGCCGCGCTTGTAGACACGGTCATCGAACATGGCGTCCGCACCCGGATCGGAGATCACCAGATCCTGGTCTTCCGTGGCGAGGCGGGCATGGTGCGCGAGTGCTTTGCTGTGGGCCGTGGGGCCGCCGGAAGCCTCGGACCAGATCCACTCGGCGTAGCACGCGAATCCTTCGTTGAGCCAGATGTCACGCCACTGCGCGATCCCCACGCTGTTCCCGAACCACTGGTGGGCAAGCTCGTGGGCGATGAGACGTTCCAGGCCGCCGTGGCCGTCGATGTGGTTGGCACCGAAGATCCCCATCGCCTGCGCCTCCAGCGGGATCTCCAGCTCATCCGGGGTCACGACGACCGTGTACCGCTCGAACGGGTACGCGCCGAACAACGTCTCGTAGGTGCGCATCATGGCATCGAGATCGGCGAAATCGCGAGATACCCGATCCTGCAGCAGCGGGGGATACAGAATGGTGCCCGCTGTGGATCCCAGCCGCACATCGGTGCGCGCGTAGCGGCCGATCTGCACCGTGGACAGATAGGTGGCCATCGGCGCTGGCTGTGTGAAGGTCCACACGGAGCGGCCCTTCACCAGCCGCCGCGTGGCGGGAGCGCCGGTGGCCACCGTGTACAGCGGGTCTGTCGTGAGTACAAGTGTGTGCAGCGCCTTGTCCGCGGGAACATCGTTGCAGGGGAACCACGTGGCCGCACCGGTGGGCTGCGATGCCACGAGGACTCCGTCTTCCAGCTCCTCCCAGCCGAGCGCTCCCCAGCGAGTGCGGCGTGGACGCGGTGATCCCGCATAGCTCAAGCTCACCTCGAACTCGTCACCACGCTCACGTTCTGCACCGAGAGTGATCTTCACCTTGCGATCAGACTGCGTGAAGGTCGCTCGCGAGTCTCCCGCCACCTTCACCTTCGTGACGGCGAGACCGACCAGATCGAGGCCGATCGTGCGCGAGCGCCGGCGGAAACGACCGCGAATCACGGCGATTCCGCTCAGCCGGTTGGTCGACGGTTTGTAGTCCAGATCGAGGTGATATGCGGACACTTGCAGACAAGCGTCGCCGGAATGGGGTGTGTACTCGTCCGCCCTCACGCGTCGGCGTCCTGATACGACCGCACGCGAACAGCGCGCCACGGACCGATCGGGTTGCCGCTCCACCGGCTGCCGACGGGAACCAGTTCGCCGCGCATCACGAGCGACGCCGGGCCGACGGTGGCGTGCTTGCCGAGGGTCGCAGCCGGCAGCACCACGCTGTGTGGACCCAGGGTGGCACCCTCTTCGATGGTCACGGTATCGAGGCTCATTACTCGATCATGGAACAGATGCGTCTGAACCACACAACCGCGGTTCACCACGGCACCGTCTCCGAGACGCACCAGGTCGGGTTCGGGCAGCCAGTAGCTGTCCGTCCAGACCCCGCGGCCGATCTTCGCTCCGAGCGAGCGCAACCAGATCGCGAGGGCGGGAGTTCCGGCAGCGGCGTTGGCGAACCAGGGAGCCGCGAGCATCTCCGTGAACGTGTCGGACACCTCGGTACGCCAGACGAAACTCGACCACAGGGGGTGCTCGCCCGGGCGAATCGGGCCCACGATCAGCCACTTCGCCGCGGTGGTCACCGCAGCGGCGACAGCTCCCGCCAGCAGGAGGACGGGACCGGAGGCCAGCACAGCCACCCAGAGCGCGCTGCTCTCGATGATCCATGCCAGCGTGACCAGCACCGCGAGACCGAGCGCGCAGGAGACAATCACGGGCACGACACGGCACAGCTCCCACGCCGCACGCGCGAAGCGCAGGGAACGACGCGGCCGATAGGTGCGTTCGAGATCGGCGGAGTTGACGACGCGGCGCAACCGCACGGGCGGGGAACCCAGCCACGACGAACCCGCCTTCGCCTTATCCGGCGCCACGGAGAGCACCGCCACCAGCGAATCCTTGGGAACCTTGTGCCCGGCACCAGCCATGCCCGAGTTTCCCAGGAAGGCCCGCTTGCCGATGCGCGCCGGGGCCAGCCTCATCCAACCGCCGCTCAGCTCATAGGTGGCGACCATCGTGTCGTCGGCCAGGAATGCGCCGTCGTCGATCGTCGTGAGCGATGGCAGCAGCAACACCGTGGACGCCTCGACATCACGCCCGACCCGCGCGCCCAGGATCCGCAGCCAGACGGGCGTTGCGAGGCTGGAGTACAGCGGGAAAAGGATCGTGCGGCTCGCATCGAGCAGCCGCTCGGTGGTCCAGGCCTGCCAGGCAATTCTGCTGCGCACGGGGTGCACGCCTGGCGTCAGACCGATGGCGAGAAGACGGACACCGCCGAGGACCAGGACACCGAACGTTAACCCGACGGCCAGCACGGCCGGCACCAGCCAGATGAGAAGACCAGGGATCGCCTCGGCGATGTGGTCCGCTCCGCGTGCTCCCGCCGCCAGCACCAGGCCGCCGACACCGAAGGCGACGAGCGGCAGTAGTCCGAGCATCGCGGACGACGCCACATAGGCCCACAGCCAGCGGCGTCGGACGGGCGGACGGTCCGCCGCGAGGGGACGGGACTTGCCACCGACACGGACGGCCGGTGATCCGGCCCAGCGCTGGCCGGCGCGCACGCGGCCGAAGACAGCAGACCCGGGCGCGACTTCCGCGCCGCGGCCGATACGCGTGCCCGGTGCCAGCGTGCTGCGGGCTCCGATGGTCGCGCCGGCACCGATGCGGATCTCCCCGATGCGCACGGTGTCGCCGTCGATCCAGTAGCCGGCGAGGTCGACCTCGGGCTCGATGGCTGCCCCAGAGCCCACCTGGAGCAGCCCGGTCACGGGCGGGAGAGTGTGAAGATCGACGTCCCGGCCGATCTTCGCCCCGAGAGCACGAGCGTAGTAGCTCACCCATGGCGCGCCCGCGGACCCGACGGGATCGATCTGCTGCGAGATCTGCTCGGCCAGCCAGAGGCGGATGTGCACTCCGCCGCCGCGGGGATAGTCACCACCCCGCACGCCCGCAAGCAGCAGCCGGGCGGCCGTCGCCGCGATCGCCATCTTGCCGACCGGAGTGGCGAAGATGAGCAGACCGATGGCCAGCGCCCACCACGCCACCGCCGGGAGGAACTCGCAGCCTGCAACGAGTCGCAGCAGCCACGATGCTGTCAGCAGCCAGAGGAGCCACTTGATCCCGCTGAGCACGAACAAGGGGCCGCCGGCGAGAGTCTGAGCGATCCGCATGGCGAGTGGCGTCGGGGCGGCCGCCGAAAAGGACTGCGTCGTGGGAGCCGGATCCTCCTCATCGATCGACGCGGCCATGCGTCCCAGACGCGGCAGATCGTAGACGTCGGCCATCGTGAACTCCGGTGCGCGCTCGCGTATGCGCGACACCAGCTGCGCGGCGGCGAGCGATCCACCACCGAGAGCGAAGAAGTCCGCGTTCTCGTCGGTGGGACGCTGTCCGAGGACGCCAAACCACCGCTCGGCCAGCCACGCCGCCGTGCCTGTGAGCCCGAACTCTGCCTCATCGGCATCGTCCAGGGGCCAGGGGAGTGCCGCCTTGTCGACCTTCCCGGATGTCCGCACCGGAAGATCCGTCATGAGCGCGAGCAGCGGGATGAGCGGGGTCGGCAGCGTCTCCGCGAGGCGCGCGCGTGCCTGCTGGCGGTCGAAGCCCTCGGCGGGCACGACATAGCCGACGAGGAGCGGGACACCGGCGTCCGTGTGACGCACGGCGACGGCGGCAGCGGACACGTCGGGCAGATTCTGCAGCGCGGCCTCGACTTCACCGAGCTCGATCCGCCGCCCGCCCACCTTGACCTGATCATCCGCACGCCCGAGGAAGACCAGGCCCTCCGGCTCAGCGCGCACGAGATCACCGGAACGGTAGGCCCGATCCCAGCCGAGGGTCGGCATCGGGGCGTACTTCTCGGCGTCCTTGGCCGGATCGAGATAGCGCGCGAGGCCGACCCCGCCGATGATCAGCTCGCCCGACTCGCCATCCGACACCCGCTGTCCGTCGCTGTCGACCACGGCCAGGTTCCAGCCGTCGAGAGGGAGACCGATGCGAATGGGAACCGTGCCGTCCAGGAGCGCGGCACAGGCGACGACCGTGGCCTCGGTCGGCCCGTACGTGTTCCACACCTCGCGATCTGGTGCCACGAGGCGCGCGGCCAGTTCGGGAGGGCAGGCTTCGCCACCGAAGATCAAGAGGCGGACGTTCTCGATGGCATCCTGCGGCCACAGTGCGGCAAGTGTCGGCACGGTGGATACGACGGTGATCCCGTGGCCGAGCAGCCAGGGTCCCAGGTCAGAACCCGCGCGCACGAGGGCGCGTGGGGCCGGCACGAGACACGCGCCGTGGCCCCAGGCGAGCCACATCTCCTCGCAGGACGCGTCAAACGCCACCGAGAGGCCCGCGAGCACACGATCGACATCACCGATCGGCGCCGACTGCAGGAAGAGTCGACGTTCGGCATCCACGAAGGCGGCCGCGGACCGGTGCGACACCGCGACGCCCTTCGGGACGCCCGTGGAACCCGACGTGAAGATGACCCACGCATCGTCGTCGAGCTGTGGCGGGTCGATGACCGCCACGGGTCGTGTCGCCGGGTGCGGATCGTCACCGGCGAAGAGAGAGCCCTCCACGAGACGATCGCCCCGTGCGGTCTGGAACAACCCTCCTGCCACGATGATCCCGCGCACACCCGCTTCTGTGAACACCAGCGTGGCGCGCTCGTCGGGGTCATCGACATCCACGGGTACGTATGCTGCACCGGCGGCGAGGGTGCCGAGAATCGCGATGTACAGCCATCGTTCACCGGACGGGAGCCGGATTCCCACCCGGTCCCCGCGACGGACGCCGGAGTCATGGAGGCGTTCGGCCGTGCGCCACACGTGGGCGAGCAGCTCCGTGTAGCTCAGAGATACGTCGCCATCGTCGATAGCCGACGCATTGGGGTGGGCGGCAGCGGACGCCTGGAGGATGTCCAGCAGCGTTCGCGGGGATGCGGCTTCCGCTTCGCGGTCGAGATAGGTCTGCATGTCAGGCGAAGAGCGCGATCAGCTCGGCCTTCGACAGCCGGCTGTAGCCCACGCGCCCCTCAGCCTTCGCCCGGGCACGCAGCGCCGCCACCGTGAGGTTCTGCAGGACGCTCGGCGCGGCTGTTGTCTCCGGGGGAGACGGTGAGACTGGGGTGGGA